>PLZT01000723.1 GCA_003152255.1 Methylocystaceae bacterium
GATGATCGATCGCGCTCGAACTCGCGAGCACCGCGACGCGATGCACGCGATCTTGCAACTGATCCCGCTGGCCCTCGGTGTGGACGAGATCGGCGGAGCGCGCCTGTTCGTCGACCATGGCCTGATAGATTTGCAACAGCGGATCATTCGCCGAGGTCTTGGCGAAACTCTCGGCGATGTTGGTCACCGGCAGGCCCGCCTTGACGCTCTCGAACAGTTTTGACGCGCGCGATTGCAAGACGCCGAGGCGAACCAGCTTTTCGGCGATCACCGTCCAACCCCACGCGGAGGCGAGCAGCAGCAGGACGATCACCGTTTTGACGATGGAGTCCGCCTGCAGGAAAAGCTCCACCGGAGAAAGCGTGTGTCGGGATCCATTTTGGCGGGCTCTGACGCAATCTCGGTGCAACTCGCGATCATCCGGCGCTAATGAGGCGGGCTTCGAGCAGATCGAGCTTGGCGCGCCCATACATTTGGCGCTTTACGAGTTTCAGCTTTGTGATTTGCCCCTCGGTTTGCCCGTTGGACCACGCCGACATGATCGCGGCGCGAACAGCGGCTCTGTCGTTCACGACGCCGTTGGCAAACGACGCGACGAGACCGGCTTTCGCCCGCTCGATCCAAGTGTCGAGTTCGGGCTCGGCTTTCTTGCGGATCATCGCGTGAAACGCGGCGATCACGACTCTGGCTTCGACCAGCATCGGGACGCCGCTTTCGATCGCGGCGACAGTCACCGTCTCCGACTTCGATAGCGTCTCGCGCCCCGTCGTCAGGAGCCGTGCAATGGTTCGCGCCGAAGGAACGCGGCGAAGGCTTTCCGCGTCGGCTTTCTCGGCGCGGCGCCGGGTCGCCCATTCCGCAAAGACTCGCAACGAACCGCGGAACCCGTTTGCCTTTGCCTGTCGCCAAAGTTCGGCGCCGTTGCGGCAGCCCGTCATCCATTGCGCGTCAAGCCAAGGAAGATGCGGTTTCAGCGAACCCTCTCTGGTGCGAAACACATCCGAACGCCGTCCCCTCAGCACGTTCCGCACGAGGCCCCGGCTGTGTCCGGTGTTGCGCACGATCTCCTTGATCGAGGCGCCGCTTCCAGCCTGCGCGAAGATGGCGGCGTTCGTTTCCTCCCGACGTAGATATCCTTCGTATTGGATGCGCTCGGCGGCGGTGAGCAAATCTGGATCGATCGTCGCCGTGCCGATTGCGGCACGGATTTGGCGCATGGATTTGCGCACGGCGTCGAGGAAAGCATTGCTGGCGTTTTCCATCAGATGCCAGCGATCCGCGACTTGCTCCGCATGTGGGAGAGCTTTAGCCGCCGCCAACGCATACCCGCCGCCACGATCTCGCGCCACAATGCCGATTTGCGGCTGACCGACAAGCCACGCCTGCGCGGTCGCAGGCTCACGGTCGGGCAGAAGTCGGATCGCTCCACGGCGTTCGAGATCGCAGATGATCGTGCCGTAACGCTGATTGCGTTTCCATGCCCAGTCGTCGATCCCGACGACCCTCGGCGGCGGCGGCGGAGTGCCTCGCCGGCGCACGACCCTCAGCAGCGTATCGTTGCTGACCGGCAGCATCAAACGACGGGCGAAACTCGCGGCAGGTCGACCGCCGAGCGCGAGACCAAGATGATGGACGAGGCAATCGAGCCGCGCGGTTCGCCGAGCGCGCGGGGCCAGCGTGTTAGCGGCGAAACGTTCTGCAAAAATGCCGCGCTCGCAGGAAGCGGCGCCACATCGAACCCGGCGCGCGACAACGACGAGCCGGACAGGCCGCCCCGCCATGGGAAGATCAGCGGGGCGCCGCAGATAACGACTGTGGACGCGGTCGGAGATCGCGCCGCAATCGGGACAGCGGCTCGTCCCGGCGACAGAACGGACAGTGAGAATTGTCGTCGCGCCATCACAGACTGCGCTCTCGACCCGAAACCCGGTCGGGACGAGAGCGGCAGGACGAAGGACTGAGATCATCGCGTTGATTCTCCATCGAAACCAACGCAAGTCCGCGCTCAAACTTCATCAGAAATGAGTCAGAGCCAATTTTGGACGCCGATTGACATATCGATACCTTACGCCGCCGGCAGTACATCCACGCTGCGGTCCACAGAGCTGGCCTCGGTTGTCTGAACAGCGCCCTGCGGTAGCTAAATGGATTTCTACCGGGCTGTGCTGAAACGTGGGGCTTCACGATTTTGATCCGGGGACGGAAGGGCGTAGCCCGCGCGACGCTCATGTCGCCGCGGCGATCGGCCGCGAGGCGAAGTAGGCCTCATCCGGCGTGCGCCGGTCAAGGCTCGAATGTGGTCTTCGCTCGTTGTAGAACAAGGTTTGAGAACGCCAACGGACCCGAGGAACGCGAGGCTCTGTATGAGTGATTCAAAATATTGCCCCAAACAGGCGCAGCGCACGCGCCGCAACGTCGTGAAGATGGGCGCCATTGGGGCACCTGTCATTCTGGCCAATTTAGGAGGAACACGACCGGCGGCGGCGTATGACGCCGAGAACGGGAGCGAGCAGCGATACGACGTCATCGTCATCGGCGCCGGTGTTTCAGGATTGGCGGCTGCCAAGGCTCTTCAGGCGGCGGGACATCGAACGCTGACGCTCGAGGCGCGCGATCGGATCGGCGGGCGCATATTTACCGATCGTAATTCAGGCACGACGCTCGACATAGGCGCCTCCTGGATCCACGGCCCGCGAGGGAACCCCATTACTCGCTTGCTGCAAGATGCAGGAGCATCGCTCTACAAAACGAACTTCAATTCGCTCACGCTCTATAGCGGCGGCCGCAAGGTGGCCGACAGCGGGGTAACGACTGACTTTTATAGCTATATTGAGCGGCGAAAAGAGGACATAGAAACCGACGAGTCTTTAGCCGCGGCTTTTGAAAGCTATATCCGCGAGAGAGAAATCAGCGGCGACCGAGAAGCCATTCTTAGGCACATCGTATTCACCAGCGTAGAGACCGAATTCGGCACAAGTATGTCCAATATTTCGCTCAAATGCGTCAATGAAGACGAAGAATATAAGGGTGGGGATGTGTTTGTGGCATCCGGTTACGATGCGCTGGTGCATGAGTTGTCGCGCAACCTCGACATTCGCCTGCATTCGCCCGTCGACGCCATTCGCGATACGAGAACCTGCGTCATCGTTTCCGTGGGCGGCAACGACTATCGCGCCCGCTACGTCGTGGTGACGATTCCGCTCGGTGTTCTGCAAAAGTCAGCTATCAGTTTTTCACCCCCGCTGTCGGAGATGAAGAAAAGGGCCCTGGAGGGTCTTGGCATGGGCAACCTTCACAAGACATATCTCGAGTTTGCACATGATTTTTGGGACGACAGTCAAACAATCGACATCGTGCGGGGCGACACAAAGTGGAGAGAGTTCATCAATCTCACGGTAGAAACCGGAAAGCCGATATTGCTCGCGCTTCACGCGGGCGAGGCGGCGTCGAAAATGCGACAAATGTCGAACGACCAAATCGCGAACGAGGCATTCTCTGTGCTGCAGACGGCTTATTCCGACGCGATGAAACCGCTGCGGGCGACGACGACCGCATGGGAAGACGACCCCTACGCATATGGAAGCTATTCCTTCGTGAAGGTCGGCGGATCGTTAGTGATGTATGACGACCTTTCGAAACCGCAAGGGAGGGTCTATTTCGCTGGGGAGCATACCAACAGCAACTACCCCGCCACCGTGCATGGCGCCTATCTCTCGGGTGTTCGCGCAGCGAGGATCCTGCGAGAGCAGGCTCAATAAGAATGGCGCCTTTCCATGCCCGATCTGCAAGTCCGTATAGGGTAAGCCCAGGTAACCCATAGAGCGAGCACTACAGTTCCTGTGTGCCACAAGAGCGGACATGCGGCGTGGTGCTGTTCAATCGGGCGTTGGCGCGTCGGCCGCAGGCTTGCTGAAAAACCCTTATAATAACTATCAGGGTGATTTTGGTAATCCCGGAGGATAGGAGCCGACAATCAGTCTGGCAAGCGCCGAACGTGACAACGCCCCGACCAAATGGGCCTGCGGAAATTTCGCCCTCTTTCTTTCCGGCCGACATACTGTAACGTGGCTGCTCCAAATCTGACTCGAGAGGCGACCAAATGTGCCGCGGTTGTTTCAATCCCCTCATTCTCCACAAGGATTGCTTTGAAGGCGGGAACGACCGCGTCTTCGATCATGGGGCCGCCAGCCCGACCCGACGCAACTTCATGGCCTATTCCGTCGCCGCCGCGGCGGCGACCGCGTCCGTCTCAGGCGGCCGGCCCGCTCCGGCAGCCGACTCGGGCGCGGAGGTGATCTTCAAAGGCGGGAAGATCATTCCGGTTCCTGGCGCCGCGCCGGTGAAAGCGCTGGCGATCGGGGGTGGTAAGATCCTGGCCCTTGGTTCCGAAAGCGCCGTCGACGCCCTGAAGACGAAGAACTCTCAAATCGTCGATCTGCAGGGGCGGGTCCTGATGCCGGGCTTTGTCGACCCGCATAATCACACCGTCCTCTCCGCGCTCATTTTCGAGCTCCTCACCGACGTCGGATACACGAAATTTCCCACACGCGGGCAGTTGCTGAACGAACTGCGCGCGCTGGCGGCGCGCACCCCGCCGGGACAATGGATTTTGTGCTCCAATTTCGACAATCTTCTTCAGGCGGGCGACCTCTCGAGGGAGGAGTTGGACGGGATTTCGACGAACCATCCGATCTTTGTCTGGTATACGAATGGTCATGACGCCTGCGTTAACAGTCTCGCGCTGAAAGTCACCAACATTCCGGACAATATCGGCGCGCTCCCCGGCGGTGGGCACTTCGGACGAGACGAGAAAGGACAACTGAACGGGCTCGTCTATGAAGAGAGCGCGATGAAAAAGGTTCTGCTCCCCGCTCTCCCCAAAATCACGCCCCAACTCGCCTCGAAGGCTGTGAGCGATTATCTGCGCTCTGTTGCGGCGGTGGGCAATACGACTGTCCATGAACCCGGAACGTTGCGTTCTGACTGGATTACGTCTTTCGCAAAGCTTTCCAACCGGTTGGCCTGCCGCACGAGCGCCAGCCTGATGTACGACGATATGAAAGGGATTGAGCCTTATCGCAGTCTGGGGCTCGGCGCGAAGGCGACGCAGTTGCCGAGCTCACTGTTCTCTCTCTATGGCATCAAGATTGTTGGAGACGGATCGAACCAGACGGAGACGGGCGCTCAGACGCTGCCCTATCTCGACACGGATAACAATGGTTCGGCAAATTACGACGCGGCGCAGTTGAAACAGATGGTGGCTGAGGTCAAGGCCGCCGGTCTGCCGGTATTGATCCACTGTAACGGCGACCACACGATCGATATCTCACTTGACGCCATAGAGGCCGCTTATGGCGGTTCAACGTCCAACGGGATCAACCGCATCGAACATTCGACGATGGCGCGGCCCGACCAAATCCGGCGCATGAAAAAGCTCAACGTCCAGCCGAGTTTCCTCATGAACCACGTGCGTTTTTATGGCGCGGCCTACCGAGATCAGATTTTTGGTCCAGAACGTGCGGCGTTTACGGATCCCGCGGGCGCATGTGTCAAGGCTGACCTCCCGTTCACCCTGCATACTGACTCGCCATGTTCGCCGCCGGGGTCGCTTGCGCTTGTAAGCACGGCGGTCACGCGGCGGTGTGACATCGACGGTTCGACGATCGGTCGAGATCAGGCGGTCACGCTTGATCAAGCGCTTCGGGCCGTGACGATCGACGCAGCACGCCAGATCGGAATGGGGGATCGCATCGGTTCGCTCGAAAAGGGCAAGGAGGCGGATCTCGTCATTCTTGAGGCGGATCCTTACAAGACTGAGCC
This sequence comes from Methylocystaceae bacterium, assembly GCA_003152255.1. The sequence goes on from PLZT01000723.1 coordinate 5,821, forward strand.
CGCAAAGCTCGGCGCCATCAAGATCAGTGAAACTTGGGTGGCGGGCGAGAGCAAATACAGTAGCTAATCCCGTCCTCATGGGGTGTTGCTCAAGAAGACGAGCCGATAGAGTTATGACCTGGTGGCTCGCGATCAGTTTAGAAAGATCGCGGGCCACGGTGGCAACTAAACTAGGGCCTGTCATCAATTAG
>PLZT01000695.1 GCA_003152255.1 Methylocystaceae bacterium
GCTTTCCTCGATCTGGGCTGCGGCGACGCCACGGCGCTGGCGCCAGTGCTGCGGGACCAGCCGCCGAGCCGCTACAAGGGCGTCGATCTCTCGGAGACGGCGCTGGAGCTCGCCGCGCGCGAACTGGCCGACCTGCCTTGTCCGGTGACGTTGACGCATGGCGACATCCTCGAAGCCCTGGACGAAGACGACTCCTATGACGCGATCCATTCGAGCTTCGTGCTGCATCATCTGCCGACCGAGCGGAAGGCCGAGTTTTTCGGCCGCGCCGCCCGCCGACTCGCGCCGGACGGCTTGCTGTTGCTGGTCGACACCGCGCGCGAGGAGGACGAAACGCTGGACGATTATCTACAGCGCTATTGCGGCTGGCTGCGCCGCGACTGGACGGGTTTGAGCACGCAAGAGCTCGAGGCCATATGCGATCACATCGTCAACAACGATATGCCCGAACCCTACTCGACGCTGCTCGCCTTGGCCCGCGCGGCGGGACTGCGGGAAACGCCCGGCGGCGTCCATTACGGCGCGCATCGGCTCGTCTGTTTCGCGCCGGGCTGACGGCGCCCGAATCGGGGTCGTGCCTGTCGGGCGAGGCCGAACCGCCATTCGCCGACGCCTGGACGCGCCCGCGCCGACAAACATAGGCCAGGGGGATGAAACGGTTATGTCGTGCGTTCAATTTTGGGGCGCCGCCGGCTTGCCTCGCGGCGCGCTTTGGGTAACATCGTCGGCTCTTGTTTCTTTCGAAGGACGCTTTCATGCCGATTTACGCCTATGCCTGCGCCGATTGCGCGCATGAGTTTGAAACCCTCGTTCGCTCGAACGAATCGCCCGCCTGTCCCCAATGCGGAAGCGCGCGGCTCGACCGCCAGATATCGCTGATCGCCAAGCCCGCCTCGGGCGGCCCGAGTTCGGCGCACGACGCCGCGCCGGCCTGCGCGGCGATGGAGGGCGGCGAGTCCTGCGGCGGTTGTCCGGCGTTCGAGGACATGAGTTTGGCGGAGTGAATTGAGAAGCGTCGAGGAGATTCTCGGCGCGCGGCGCATCGTCGTCGCCGCCAACGGGCTCGACTTCGAGGTGTTCGAGGCCGGCGGAGGCCAGCGCCTCGCCCTGCTGCTGCATGGCTTTCCGCAAAGCGCGCTGGAGTGGCGCGGCCAGATGCTAACGCTGCTCGCCAAGGGCTTTCGCGTCTGGGCGGTCAACCAGCGCGGCTATTGCGGCACGAGCCGGCCGCGCCGCCGCGAGGATTATCGACTCGCCAATCTCCTCGCCGACATCGCCGGGCTGATCGACGCCTCGGGCGCGAGCAGCGTCGTGCTGATCGGCCACGATTGGGGCGGCCTGCTCGCTTTCGCCTTCGCCGCGCGCGGCTTGCGTCCGCTGGAGCGGCTGGTCACGCTCAATGGTCCGCATCCCCGCTGTTTCGCGAATGCGCTCCAGACGCCCGCGCAAAAGCGCCGGTCGCGTTACATTAGTCTGTTCCGGACGCCGGTGCTGCCGGACTGGCTGCTGGGCCTGCGCGGCGGCGCCTTGATCGAATGGATTTTTCGCAAGACGGCGCGCCGGAGCGCCTTCGAGGACGAGATCATCGCCATCTACCGCGCCGACGCCTGCCGGCCCGGCGCGCTGACGGCGATGCTCGACTGGTATCGCGTCGCCGCGCCCGAAATCTTCGCCACCGAGGAGCCCGCGGCGCCGATCGAGACGCCGACGCTGATGATCTGGGGTGAGCGGGATGTCGCGCTCGATTTGTGCTGTCTCGAGGGAACCGAGCGTTACGTGAAGAACTTGCGCATCGAGCGCCTGCCGCGCGTCACGCATTGGACCCCGGAGGACGGCGCGCGCGAGGTCAATGCGCTGCTCGAAGAGTGGCTTTAGGCGCCGCTTCCTCCCTTCTCCCACAAGTGGGAGAAGGGAGGCGCCCCGCCTTGGTCGAATCCCTCCCGCGCCTTTCCCTCTTGTCTTCGGGTTCGCGTGATGTAGGAATTGCCCGCGCGTGGCGGCGCGGAGGGGAAAGATGCGCGATTATTTGAGATTTTTTTGCGTTCTCGCGGCCGTGCTTTGCGCCGGCGCCTCGCGCGCGGCCAGCGACGCCGATTGGAGCGAGTGCAAGCGCGAGGACGGCGACCGCGCCAGGATCATCGCCGCCTGCGCGCGCATCGCGGGCGACAAACGTTCGCCTCCGCGCGAGCGCGCGAGCGCGCGATCGCGCTCAACAATCGCGGCAACGCCTATCAGACGAACAAGGACTTCGGCCGCGCCATCGCCGATTACGACGCGGCGCTGCGGCTCGACCCCAATCTCGCCCACACCTATCTCAACCGCGCCCTGGCCCTTAAGGGGGAGGGCGAATACGCCCGCGCCCTCGCCGACGCCAATAAGTCGCTGGAACTCGAGCGCGCCGATCCCGTCGCGCTGCGCGGACGCGGCGACATCTACGTGGCGAGAGGCAAGAGGGCCGAGGGCGATCTCGACGCCGCGATCGCCGATTACACGGAGGCGATCCGGCTCGATCCGCGCGACTCGACCGCCTATCGCCACCGCGGCGTGGCCTATGAGGCCAAGGGTGACGGCGAACACGCGAGCGCCGATTACAACATGGTGATCCAGCTCAGGACGAAATAGGCGGTCCCGCCGCCGCCGCCCCTTTCGTGGAAGGAAAAAAGCGGCGCCGGCGCCACAGTTCGAGGATTTTCGCGCCGTTGGCGGCTTGCGTGGTTGACATGCGGGCCAATCGTGGGATTCTGCCGGCGCTGGAGGTCCGCCGTCGCGGGCGCTTTAAGACCAAAACCTGGGCTTTGGCGTTTCGGCCGATGGAGCGCGGGCTTTATTTAAAGGAGAACATCCATTCGACGTCCAATGAAGAGCACTGCGGCCCCGCAAAAGGAAGGCCTCAGAATAAACAAGGAGATTCGCGCGCGAGAGGTTCGGCTGATCGATTCTGAAGGCAAGAATCACGGCGTGGTTCCCTTTCCGCAAGCGTTGGAGCTTGCCGACACCGCCGGCCTCGATCTGGTCGAGATCGACCCGAACTCCGAACCGCCCGTTTGTAAGATATTGAACTACGGACGATTTCGTTTTCTCGAACAAAAGCGGGCGGCCGAGGCGCGCAAAAAGCAGAAGATCGTCGAGGTCAAGGAGATCAAGCTGCGCCCCGGCATTGATGATCACGATTACGACACCAAGATGAAGGCGGCGCGCCGCTTCTTCGAGGAAGGCGACAAGGTGAAGATCACATTGCGCTTCCGCGGCCGCGAGATCGCGCACCAGGACATCGGCTATCGGCTGATGACCAGGGTCAAGACCGAGACAGCGACGATCGCCAAGGTTGAGTTGGAGCCTTCGATGGAAGGCCGACAAATGATCATGGTGCTGTCGCCGCGCTAGTCGCGGCGGGCCTTCCGCTCATTCCATCGATGGCTGTTCCGCGAAAATGTCGAACCGTTGGTTTCCCGAGCCTTGCCGGCGGCGCGCCGCGGTTTTCGCCTGTCTCGCCGCGCTGCTGACGGGCCAGGGCCCCATCGCGCGCGCGCAGATCTCGCTGCCGGGCGCCGTCGCGCCGGAGCCGGAGGGCGCGGTCGCGGAAGGCGTGAAGCATCCCGCGGCCAAGCCCGCGCATAAGAGGGCGCGCGCGGGCGACGCGGAGGACCAAGCGGCGGCGGGCCCGGCGATCGCGCCGAAAGCCCCGACCGACGACGCCATCGTCGGCAAGCCGCTTTATCAGGACGGCGAGCGCAGCATCGTGGAGTTTCAGCGAGTCGGCGGCGAGACGCGTCTCTCCCGGCTGACGCTGACAGGCGACCGCATGTCGCGCTCCGGCGACAGCTGCCGCGTCGACGTGTCGGAGACGCCGCTCAAGCTGACGCCGCGCGAGGGCGACGCTGGCCTGCGCCGCTATCGGGTCGAGTTCCCGGCCTGTCCGTTCAGTTTCGACGTGCTCGACGGCGCCATTCTCGTCTCGAACGAAGGCGGCGCCTGCGAAATCAAGGCCGCCGACTGCCGCATCGATCCCACGGGCCTCTGGGGCGAGAAGGACTTCGACGAGAAGCGTGGCAAGCAAATGCTGGGCACCCGCGCCCGCGTCGAAAAGACCGTGCGCGCGGATTTTCGCGAGCTCTACGTCAAGAACAAGAAGGACAAGCCGCTGCGCAAACTGCTGGTGCGCGAGCAGGCGGGCTTCTCCTCGCGTCGCGAGGAGATTTGCCGCAACTATCTGCAAGAGGCGGATTACGGCTATTGCGCGCTGCGCGTGACCGAGGCGCGCGCGCTGACGCTCGGCACGCAACTCGCCGAGGGAATCAAGCGCCCGGCGGGCCTCAAGGATGACAACGAAGCGCCGCGCAAGAAGGGGCGGAAGAAGTAGCCGCTAAACTAACTTCCCCCGGCGTCTCAGGATGATTTTGAATATCTGAAAATTCAGTAATTTATATCGGCTATCCGTCTTCCCTTGTGTCAGGTTATCCCATAGAATATCAATTCTGGAATGGGGCCGATGGTGGGGCCGCCATTGCACTTAATTATGAGACATCGAATGGCAAGGCCCCGCAATAAGCTCACGGCGAAGGAAGCAGCGGCCATCAAGGCTCCAGGCCGCCACTCGGACGGCGGCTCGCTCTATCTCGCAATAGACGGGGATGGAGAAGCCATGCGCCGTCGCTGGCTCTTTCTCTACCCCTGGAATGGTAAGCGGCGTGAAATGGGACTAGGAGGCTTCTCTGACGTTTCCCTAGCCGAAGCCCGCAGGCTGCGCGACGATGCCGCGCGCCTTGTGCGCGAGGGGCGAGACCCCATTGCTTTCCGCGATCTGGCCCGAGAAGAACGGGCCGCCAAGCCGACCTTCGGCGAGATCGCCGACGCTCTCATGACGGCGAAGGAGAGCGAATGGCGCAACGCCAAGCATCGGGCGCAATGGCGCATGACGCTTGAAGTCTACGCCGCGCCACTGCGTACGCGCCCCGTGGATGAAATCGACACGACGGCGGTTCTGGCGGTCCTGACGCCGCTTTGGCGCGAGAAGCCGGAAACCGCCTCGCGCCTCCGGGGCCGAATCGAAGCGGTTCTCGACGCAGCCAAGGCGCAGGGCCATCGCTCGGGAGAGAGCCCAGCAGCATGGCGCGGCCATCTCGCCCACCTTTTGCCCAAGCGCGGCAAGCTCACGCGCGGCCATCATGCCGCTATGGCCTATGCCGACGTGCCGGCTTTCGTCGCCAAGTTGCGCGAGTGCGACGCCATCGCGGCGATGGCGCTGGAGTTCTGCATCCTGACGGCGACGCGCTCGGGCGAAGTTCTTGGGGCGCGATGGTCGGAAATCGACATGGCCGCGAGGGTCTGGACCGTGCCAGCGGGGCGCATGAAAGCCGGGCTTGGGCACCGCGTTCCATTGAGTGCTCGCGTGCTCGCCATCCTCGAAAGGCTATCCGAGGCTCTGACAGGCGATTTTGTGTTCCCAAGCCCGCGCGGCAATAAGCTATCGCATCCGGTAATGGGGAAGGTCATGAGCCGCTTGGGCGTCGATGGCGTCACGGTTCACGGTTTCCGTTCGGCTTTTCGCGATTGGGCAGGCAATGAGACGCATTTCCCCCGCGAGATCGCCGAGGCGGCGCTGGCCCATACAGTCGGCGACAAGGCCGAGCAAGCCTATCGGCGCGGCGACGCGCTCGAAAAGAGACGTGATCTCATGGCGGCATGGGCGGCATGGTGCGAGCCGAAGGCCGACAACATCTTGAAATTCAAGCAATCGGGCGGCAATCCAGCAGCCTGAAAAAGCGACCGAGCGAGGTGTGCCACCACCTCACGCGGCCTAACCACAAGCGAACAGGACTCGAATATGGCTTTGGACACAGTAGCACGAATCGGAGAAATTCCGACTCTCGAAATTCTCGTCGCCGATCTCGAAATAGCCGATCTCGAAACCACCCTCCTATATGAATCCGAGGCGGCGGACAGCGAGTATCTTCCGGCATGCGAGCGGCATTGGGCGATTCGTGAGGCGATTAACGCCACGCCGGCGCGGACGCTTCCCGAACTGCGGGCCAAGTCCCGCGCCGCTGAAATCGCGCTCGAACTTGACGCCGAGGCGGACTGCGAAGGCCCCGGCTCGTTCGTGGAGTTGGCCCGCTCGCTCATTTCCGACCTGACGGCGACCGGAAGCCCGCGCTACCCGCTTTACGTCAAGGTCGATCAGCCGATCGAGGCGGTCCAATGAACACAGCCTTCATCCTCCTGGCGCAATACGACGGCCGCGCCGTGATTCCGGTCGAAATCGTGTGCCGGGATTATTTTTGTCACTTAAACGCGACCGGACTCGTCGGCAAGATCACGCGCGGCGAAATAGCTCTGCCGCTGGTCAGAATCGATGGCGGCCAGAAGGCCGCCAGGGGAATCCACGTCAACGACCTCGCCGCCTGGATAGACGCGCGCCGGGCGGCTGCGGTCAAGGAACTTAAGCAGATGACGGAATAGGCAAAGACCTTGTGCGCGGGCTCTGCGACGAGCCCGCGTCTTGGCGCAGTCTCCCCTGTCAGAATCCGCGCGGTCGAAACTATCAGCGCGACTATCTCGGCAATATAATTGTTGGGACGCGAAATTAATTGAATTGTTGGTGTCGTTAATTATTCTTTCTCAACAAAACGTCAAGAAAGCCTTTTTGGCAGCCTATCTATTACAGAATTAAGCTTTCTTGGCGCATCCCAGGCCCGTGGCGCACATCTTGTAGCGCCACGAACTGGAGTGAAACGGCATGATAAATTCAACGGCGACAATACCGGCGAAGCCCCGCGCCTTTAGCCTTACTGATGGTCAGCGCCTCATCGGGCTTAGCCGCTCGACATGGTATCGAATGGAAGCCGCCGGCAAGATCAAATTGGTTCGTATCGGCAGACGCACACTGATTCCCGCAGATGAGATCGACCGGCTGCTCAAGGAAGGTGCGAAGTGATGCGCATCGGCATTGGCGCGCCAGATATTGCGTCTAAGACCTACAATGGTTGTAAAAGGCTATTGACGTTTAGCTTAAGGCGTAATAAGCCAAACATCTCGCCAGCGCATGAGTGCCGGATTCCTTCTAACAAGGAGCCGCGCCATGCACGCGACATCTCTCCGTCAAGAAAATCAGACCGACGCGCCTTTGGGCCGCTCGATCAACGACGCCGCCCTCAAGGCTGGCATTGGGCGATCCACGATCTACGGCGCGGTCAATTCGGGCGCTCTCAAAGCGAAGAAACTCGGGCGTCGAACGCTCATTTTGGACGCCGATCTGAAAACTTACCTCGATTCGCTCCCCAGCTACACCGTGGGAGGCAAGTCATGAGCGCGTCAGACAAGATCACCCACGGGCCGCCGCTCAAAACGCAAAAAAACAACCGCAGCGTTGGAAGCGCGGCGGCTGTTCAAAGCGGAAATCTTACAGGGCGGGGTTCTGATACCACACAAAATCAAAAAGCGGAAGCCGCAATCATGGCTTTGCGCGTTGGCGTCGAGGCTGCTTACGCGGCGGCGGACTGCTCCCTACTTGGCGGCTTTGAAGAAGTCCACCGGTTGCTCCACCTGATGTTTCGTCTCCCCCGCTATCGTGATTGGCCGTTCCTGCCCGAGTCGCTTGGCCCCTTAGAAGCAGCCGAGCGGCGGTGGTTCTTGCGCCAGATTCTGGATGTGGTGGGTCCGGCTGCTAATGCCGGCCTCGGCAGACGCGTTGTTCAGAAAATCGTCTTCGCGCCGGTATTAGCGGCCGAACGCGGAGAGCGCGTTCCCAACAACAACTCCAAACGCGACCCAAGGCGCTTGGCCCTTCTGGCCAAGGCGATTGAAGCGTCGCGCGAAATTGGAGACCAATCATGAACGCTTTTTCACCCATGGGCGGCAAGCCTATCTCGATCCCGCAGACAAACGCCGAAGCTGCGCTACGCCTCGCCGCTGCCGGATTGCATGTTTTTCCGTGCGGCCCCGACAAAAAACCGCTCGGCGGTATCCGATGGCGAGACGAATCAAGCTGTGACCTGGAGATCGTCTCGGCGTGGTGGGAACGCTGGCCTGACGCGGTTGTCGGCATTGATGTTGGAAAGGCTCGCCTTGTAGTCATTGACGCGGATCGCCACCCGGGCTCACCCGATGGCGTCGCGGCCCTTCCGAAGCTCATCGGCGGCCCAACAATGACGCTGCGGAGCGTGTCAACGATTTTG
>PLZT01000664.1 GCA_003152255.1 Methylocystaceae bacterium
GTCCTTATTCCACGCCGAAACACAGCCCGGGGTGCTGCTCGGTCTCGGCGCGGTTCGAACCATGCACAGCATGGTCGCCCGAGCCATAGAAGCACGGCGACAGCAGGCAACTGGCGGCGCCGACGACCTCCTTGACCATATGCTGAAGGCTCAGGACTCGGAGACGGGTAGGCGCATGTCACCGACGGATCTTCTGCACAACATGCAGTTCTTCATCGTGGCCGGCCACGAAACGACGGCGCTGGCGCTGTCTTGGTCGCTGCTCCTTTTGGCTCTGCATCCAGAGGCGCAGGAGCGGGCGCAGGCAGAAGCTCGCGCGGCCCTTGGCGATTCTCCAGCAGGCGCCAGTCACATGGAAGCGACGCCCTACGTGAAGCAGGTGATCGAAGAGGCCATGCGTCTTTACCCGCCGGTCGGCATGCTGGCGCGCAATGTCCGAAGAGCCGACACCCTCGGCGGCCGGGATATCCGGCCGAACGACGTGCTGTTCCTGCCAATCTACGCACTCCATCGGCATCAGATGTGGTGGGAACGCCCAAACGAGTTTGACCCGGACCGGTTTTCACCGGAGGCCGTGCGCGCTCGCGATCGCTATCTTTATCTTCCATTCGGCGCGGGACCGCGCGTTTGCGTCGGCGCGAACTTTGCGATGATGCAGGCACACATCATCCTGGCCACTCTTCTCGCGCGCTTCCGCTTCGAGTTGGGGCCCAATTCCTTGCCGATGCCGACCATGTCCATGACTGTCCGCCCCGACACTGGCGTGCGGCTAGCAGTGAAGCGGATCTGACGCGAAAGAACCCGCTCCCGCCAGATAGGCGATCGCGCCTCAATCTCCCGAATTGTCCGGCGTTTTCGGCGGCTGTCCGAGCTTGGCCTCGAGCCCCGCCACGCGCTCCTTGAGCTGGGCGTTCTCCGCAATCAACACGTTGATCCGCCCGATCAACGCCAGGATGCGGATACCGACGAAGCCGGCCACGCATTCCAAGAGGAAGGCGGCCACCGATTCCGATTTGAAGCCGGCCGGGGTTCCGATTTGATGTCGGCCACCTGGCGTTTGCTTCCGCGGATCGACGTGATGATGTTTTGCTTGGCCGGATTGGTCAAGCGGCATGGATTTGGGCCTTGCAAAATGAGAAGAAGGTTCGGTTGGTGAGGTCCGGATCGGGTGGCGGTGGGCAACGACGGGCGGAGCGCGCTTTCCATTGCGCCGTAGCGTAGCCCGTCGTTGTCCACGGCCTTGTCGCGCCGAGGGTCGGGCGAGCCAGCCTTCGCGCACAGGTCGATTTCATGGCGAGGGGCGCCGCTTGCGCAAGCTCTCGCCGGCCAGCTCGATGCGATAGGCGTTGTGAATGACGCGGTCGAGAATGGCGTCGGCGAGGGTTGGGATGCCGATCAGATCGTGCCAGCGGTCGACGGGAACCTGGCTGGTGATGATGAGCGAGCCTTTGTCGTAACGGTCCTCGACAATTTCGAGCAGATCGCGCGCTTGATCGGGTGTGAGGGCTTCCGGCCCCCAATCATCCAGGATGAGCAGCTTGACGCGGGCGAGGGAGCGCAGAAGCCTGGCATAGCGGGCATCGCCGTGCGCAATGGCCAGATCGGCGAAGAGCCGGGGCATACGGGTGTAGAGAACGGAGATGTTTTCCCGGCAAGCCTTGTGGCCGAGCGCGCAGGCGAGCCAGCTTTTTCCCAGGCCGCTGGCCCCGGTTATGAGCAAATTGCGACGCTCGGCGATCCAATCNNGCGCGCGTTTCGAACTGCTTTTGCCGGCGCAGCGTCAGCTCGTATTCGAGCAGCAGGCCTAGCCATTCGGCGTGATCGAGGCCGCGCGCCTCGGGTTTGTGTTCCAGTTCCTTGAAGCCTTTGGCCAAGCCGTGAAGACCGAGGGTGTGCAATTGGTCGAGCGTGGGATGAGCGAGCATGAGGATTTCCTTTCAGTGGTAGTAGCCGGGACCGCGCAGATTGGCGTGGTCGAATAGCGTGGTCGGACGGCTGTCCTTTGCCGCCGCGTCGCGCTTGCGGGCGAGGAGGGAGGCGACGCCCTTGCAATTGAGGACGCCCAGTTCGACGGCCCGGGCCGACACGGCTTCGAGGTGGGCCGGGTCGAGACCGCGATAAGAGCGCAGGATGCCAAGGCAGGTGCGGAACCCCTGTTCGGGATGTGGCCGGCTGGCGAGCACGGCGCTGATCAAGCCTTCGGTGTTCGGCCCGATCTTGCCTGCCCAACGGCGGAACCGATCCGGCGTCCACTCGGCGTAGCGCCGATGAGAACTCGGCATATGGTCTGGCTCCGTGCCGTGCCGACGCCCGAGATAGCGCCGTTCATGGACGCCGACGCGCTGACCGCGATGGAAGATCTCGATGATGCGGGCGGTGACGCGCACATCGACCTCGGCGCGGATCAGCGCGTGCGGAACTGAATAGAAAAAGTCGTGAACCTCGATGTGATAGTCGAGATTGACGCGCGCGCGTTTCCATTCGGCGAACTCCCAATCGGAGTCCGGCAATGGATTGAGAGCGTCGCGCTCGATCTTCTCGAACAGTTCGCGCCGACTGACGCCGAGTTTGCGCATGGGTCGCTCGTTCATGCGTTGCATGGCGAGTGCGATGGCGGCGTTGCATTCAGCGAGCGAAAAGAAGATCTGCCGGCGCAATCGCCCGAGAATATAGGCCTGAGCAAATCTCACCCCGGCTTCAACTTTTGCTTTATCGCGGGGCCTATATGGGCGCGCCGGAAGAACACCAACGGAGTAATGAAAGGCCATGGCGCCATAGGTGCGGTTGATCTCGGGGTCGTAAAACGAGGCCTTGTTGACGCCGCTCTTCAGATTGTCGGGGATCAGCAATTTCGGCACGCCGCCAAAGAACCGGAACATGCGCACGTGCGCTCCGGTCCAGTCCGGCAGCTGTTGCGTCCAGGTCGCCTCCGCGTATGTGAGGTTCGAGGCGCCGAGCACAGCGACGAAAATCTCCGCCTCTTGGATTTCCCCCGTAGTGGGATCGACGATCCCGATCCGTTTGCCTGAGTAATCCACAAACGCCTTGTCGCCGGCGACGTGATGCTGGCGCATCACCGGCGTCAGTCGTTGCTCGAACCCCCGCAGCAAATCGCAGAACCGGCTGTAGCCATAGCCTTCCGGATGCTCCTCCCGGTATTCTTCCCACAGCACCATCATATTGACGCCAGGCCGCTTCATATCCCGCGCCAGCTCTGCCCAGTTCGGCTCCACGCGACGCCGCTGGCCCGACGGAACCCCTGCGTGCGGGAACAGTCGGCCCTCCAGGATCGCGTCGGTAACAACCTCCGGCAGTGGCCACTGCAAACCGGCCGCCGCCACTCGCTTCAGATTGTCTTGAATCGTGCTGCGCGCCACGCCGAGACGCCGCCCGATCTCGCGCGTGCTCACTCCTTCATGGTGAAGCCGCAATAGGTATCGCAATTGTCGCATCGTCAGTTCCCGCTTGGCCGGCATTCCCATCTCCTCGTCGAACATCGACGAGCAGGGAGTGCCGCAGTTGCTGACCTGCGGGGAGCAAACAACGAGAACCGATTAACCGGCTCAGGTGGCCGGCTTCATCTCGGAACGGTGGCCGGCATCAAATCGGAACCCTGGCCGGCTTCAAATCGGTATCCCCGGCCGGCTTGCGTCGGAATTCGCACGTTGAAAAAAGGAGATGGGAATGAGCGATTACGTCGCGATGTTTTCGGCAATAGCGGGGTATGGCGCATTTTTCTATTTTTTCTGGACGATGCAATAAGAAAGGACGGGCTTCGCCAGCGCGTCCAGCTCCACGCCGTTGTCGATCGAGGTTCCGGTCACAGCGTCGAGGTCGTCGCCAAGGGCTTCACCGCGCGTTGCGGTTTCCCCGCTTAAGTGTCTCCCATGGCCCGCAAGATCGTTTCGCAAGCCTCGCGCGCCTCGCGGCCGCCGTCCGCGTTACCAGCCCCGCTATTGAACGGGACTCGACCAGGGCCGATCTGGACAGCCCAGAACCATCGCCCGTCGTGCGGACCGCCGCGCACTCGATAGATGCGCGCCGCAGACAGGCCATCGATCACGAGCGACCAATCATCCTCGGCGATGTCAACCGCGCCGTCGATCCGCGCGAACGCCGTGCGCCGCCATTTGAAGCCTAACGGGCTGGGGCCCGGCTCAAGCATGTTCGATCGGCTCGATAAGCGCCGGATCGTCGTCGCCAGCGCCGCCCTTGTTCGCGCGCGTCGAAACGATCCACTCTTGCAAGGCGTCGTCGGGCGAAGCAGCGCGCCGGGGCTCTCGCCCGTCATCCACGCGTCGGCGTCGCGCCAATCGAGAATGACCGGCATTCGGTCGTGAAAGCGCCGCATCCAATTATTCGCCTCGCCGACGATGATGGTCGCGTTCGGAAGGTCGTCGCCGCCATCGAGCCCGCTCCAATGGTCCCATATGCCGGCGAGCGCCAGCGGGCGGCCGTCGCGCGACGTGAAGTAGTGCGGCGTCTTCGCCCCTTTCGCGCCGGTCCATTCGTAAAAGCCTGACGCCGGAATGATGCAGCGATGGTATTTGAACGCGCCTCGATACATTGGCCGCTCGGCGAGCGTCTCGGCCCGGGCGTTGAAGGTCGCCGGAAGCTCCTTGAGCGGCTTTTTCCGCATCAGCGATGAGCGTGCCGCGCCCACCAGCCAGACGAGTTCGTCGAGATCGGCGAACTTGCCTCCTGCATCGAATTTATGCCCGGCCTCGCGCGGGAGTTGTCCGCGTAAGGCCGGGCGGAGTCTCGTCTATCAGCACATCCAGCCCCAGGGGCCATAGCAGCCATAACCGTAGCCATAGCCGCCATAGCCGCCATAGCCGCGACCGCCATAACCGTAGCCGCGACCGCCATAGCCATAGCCGCCACGACCAAAGCCCCCGCGACCGCCGCCCCCGCGACCGCCGCCCCTGGCGTCAGCCACCGTGGACATAGTCAATGCTCCCAGGAACGCGGCTATCGCGGCGAAAACCGTAACTTTACGTAACATGATCTGTTCTCCCGATTTACGTCCGACAAAGGGCCGGATGCGAAGTTATGATCGCTTGAAGGACAACACTAGATGAACGACGAGCGACCTTGCCGTCCCGCAATCGTCGGCCACCAAAAAACGGCCGCATTCCATGAGATTGTCACTAGTGCGGATTCGCCATATTTTCTACGCGCTTCCGCGTGGTTCATTTTTCTTGACTTACGCACAGTCACCACACGGCGAAAACAACGAACCAATCGGCCTCATCAGGGTCAGGATGCTCGCGCGTGCGCTATGCGCGAGGCTCACCAGCGACTCTAGGCGCTCGCGAAGGGTGTCCAGTAATTCACTCCGCCTATTTTGGTTCCGGACCAGGAGCGCCACCGGGCGTTCCGGGAGGCGTAATCACGCGCATCGAGTTAGGATCTGGTGCGGGCGCCGGTCGAACCATCCCAGGATCGACACTTTGCTCGGGCTTGATAACGCCTTTGTCCTTCTCCGATTTGTTTTCGTTGCTCGGGATTCCTTTATCGTCGGCCCTGTTCTCGTTGGCCGATTCGCTTGTGTCGCTTCCAGCTATATTTCGCGGCTCCAAGTATGTTCCCGTCGGCTTCAAATCGCTCGGCGGGACGGTCGGCGCGCTCCACGCGGGGCCGTGCGCAATCACGAAAACGGCCGCGAGCGCAAATGAGATGGCTTTCATCGGGCATGCTCCTCGGAAGAATACTATCCTTTTAACACGCCCCCTCCCGATTTGTTCCATGCTCAGAACTTCGGCCCGCTCACACTAGCTTCGTGGAACCTGTTATATGGAACCTGACGCCAAGGCGCGCCGAATGTCGGCGCGTTGTTCTTTTTTGAGGGTCGAAAAACTGGATTTCGCCTTATTCCACGGGCGATACCGCGCTATGCGTTTCTGTTGATTTTCGTGACACGTCACGAAACAGCGTCGAGCAATTCGAACAAAGGACAGACAGGAGATTGATCGCCGCTGCCTCGGCTGATGGTGTCGGCAAAGATTTTTCGAGCCGTGCAAGATCGACGAGCTTTTGGTTCGGATCTCGGCGAGGTGAGCGCTCGCAATCTTCCTATGCGGCCTTGCGTACGCGGATGATGGTGGCTCGGTGGACATCAAACTCGCGAGCAAGGCCTGACACTGTCTCGCCAGCCTGAAGGCGCTGCGCGACCTCTTTCCGCTGCTTCTCTGATAAGCGCGCCGGACGGCCAAGGGTCTTGCCTTCGCCCTTTGCCCGC
>PLZT01000444.1 GCA_003152255.1 Methylocystaceae bacterium
GCCTCGCCGACGTGATCGAGGTTCGGCTGGTCGAGGCGGCGCCCATCGCCGGCGCGCTGCGATTCGAGATCGCGGCGACGGCGGGCGGCGGCCGACCGGCGAGACAGAACACGCGAGCGAAACCGGCGCCGCGCGGGCCGAAACGACCGCGGCGGGCGCGATGAACGCGCCGCGGATTGGAGCCGATCCAAACTAGAGGCGATCCAAGCTAGAGGCGATCCATGGCGAAGGCCGTTTCGCGCCGCGATGTCGCCGAATTCCGCGAAAAAGCCGTGCGCTGCTTTCGCGAATTTCCGCTTAGGCGTTTCGTTCTGGTGAAAAATGCGCTAGGCGTCATTGCGCCGCCGGGCAAAGACAGACGCTCCGCGGGTAAGCGCGATGCCGCCGTTTGTCGGAAACTCAAGTTTTCCCGACGCGGCGCTCGGCCCCGCTTCGCGGGTTGAAGCGCGCGAGCGAGAGCTTGGCTCGCGGGACGATTATACGGGAGGCCTTGGAATGCCATCTTATCTCGATCTTGCAGTGCTCGCCATCGTCCTGGTTTCCGCGATGCTGGCCTTGCTGCGAGGATTTACGCGCGAAACGCTGGCGATTCTCTCATGGGTCGCGGCCGGCGCGGCTGCGTATTATTTGCATCCGCTTGCGCTCCCCTATATTCGCCCCCATGTGCCCAAGGAGAATATCGCCCAGGCCGTCGCCATCGCGGCGGTGTTTTTCGTGGCCTTGATCGTCGTCTCCATCATCACGGTCAAAGTGTCGGATCTCATTCTGGATTCGAAAGTCGGCGCGCTGGACCGCACGCTGGGGTTCATTTTCGGCGCGGTGCGCGGCTTGCTTCTCGCGATCGTCGCCTTTGCTTTCTACGGCTGGCTCGCGCCCGAGGCGAACCAGCCGGAATGGGTGAAAAACGCGCGAATGAAGCCGATTCTCGAAGCCGGCGGCGATAAGCTGCGCGATCTCGTCCCGCAGGACGTCGACGCGCTGATCGCCAATCTGAAGCCCAAGAAGGCCACGCCGGCCAACGAGGAGCCGCCGGCCGAAAGCGAGGGCGACAACGACAAGCCGGCCGCGGACAAGAAGACCGAGGCTTCCCCGCACGACGCGGCGCCGGCTCAAACCGCCGGGGCCAAGTCCGGCGAGCAGAATAAGCCTAACTCGCTGCTTTCCGGCGCGAAGCCGGCGACCAAGACCAGATGAGGCGCAAAGCGCGCGCGATCCGCGCAACGAGAGGACTTTCGCGATGAAGCGTTCGCCCGACGGCGAGGTCGACCACGAACAATCGCGGTCTCCAACCGGTTCCGACGAGGATCGCCTGCGCGAATATTGCGGCGTGTTCGGCATTTTCGACCACCCCGACGCCGCGGTGTGCACCGCTCTCGGCCTGCACGCGCTTCAGCATCGCGGACAGGAAGCGGCGGGCATCGTCTCGTTCGACGGCTCCCGTTTTCACGCCGAGCGACGTCTTGGCCTCGTCGGCGATCACTTTTCCAAGGAAAGCACGATCAAGCGCCTGCCGGGCGCGTCGGCCGTCGGCCATGTGCGTTACGCGACGACCGGCGAGACGATCCTGCGCAATGTCCAGCCGCTGTTCGCCGAACTGAATTCCGGCGGCTTCGCGGTCGGTCACAACGGAAATCTGACCAATGCGCAAACGCTGCGCCGCGAACTCATCGCCGAGGGCGCGATCTTTCAATCCACGTCCGACACGGAGGTCATTCTCCATCTCGTCGCCCGCAGCCGCAAGACCAAGCTGATCGAGCGCTTCATCGAGGCGCTCCGGCAGATCGAGGGCGCCTATGCGCTGGTCGTGCTGACCAACCTCAAGCTGATCGGCGCGCGCGACCCGTTGGGGATTCGCCCGCTCGTGATCGGCGAACTCGAAGGCAGATATATCCTGGCGTCAGAGACTTGCGCGCTCGACATTCTCGGCGCGCGCTTCGTGCGCGATGTCGAGAACGGCGAGATCGTGGTGATCTCGGAAGACGGCATCGAGAGCATAAAGCCTTTTCCCAAGCAGGCGATGCGCCCCTGCATCTTCGAATATATTTATTTCGCGCGCCCCGACTCCATCGTGCATGGACGCCCCGTCTATGACGTGCGCAAGGCGATGGGCGCGCAGCTCGCCCGCGAACGCAGGATCGAGGCCGATGTCGTGGTGCCGGTCCCCGATTCCGGCGTGCCGGCGGCGCTTGGCTATTCGCGCGAGGCGGGCATTCCCTTCGAGCTCGGCATCATCCGCAACCATTATGTCGGCAGAACCTTCATCCAGCCGACGCAATCCGTGCGCGAGATCGGCGTGCGCCTGAAGCACAGCGCCAACCGCTCGGTCGTCGAAGGCAAGCGGGTCATTCTGATCGACGACTCCATCGTGCGCGGGACGACCTCCGTGAAGATCGTGCAGATGATGCGCGACGCCGGCGCGACGGAGGTGCATTTCCTGATCTCGTCGCCGCCGATCACTCATCCCGATTATTACGGCATCGACACGCCGCAAAAGGACAAGCTGCTCGCCGCGACGCATAGTCTCGAGGAAATGCGCGCCTGGATCGGCTCCGACTCGCTCGCCTTCCTGTCGATCGACGGCATTTATCGCGCCATGGGCGAGCCCGGGCGCAACAACCGGGCGCCGCAGTTCACCGACCATTGCTTCACCGGCGATTATCCGACGGCCCTCACCGATCTTGGGGCCGAGAACCGCGCGCAGCTGTCGCTGCTGGCGGAGGCGAGCTGAGGCGACGAAGAAAACGCATGGCTTCCCGGATTTCGTGACCGCATGACCTCCCCCTCCGCCCGCATCGCGCTCGTCACCGGAGCCTCGCGTGGGATTGGCCGCGCCTTGGCGCTCGGCCTCGCGCGGCGGGGCGCCCATGTCGTGGCGCTCGCCCG
>PLZT01000290.1 GCA_003152255.1 Methylocystaceae bacterium
AGTGACGCCGATGGCGACGCCGCCGCGTTATATGTCGGGTTTTGGCAACGAGTTCGAAACCGAAGCGCTCCCAGGCGCATTGCCCGTGGGCCAGAACTCGCCGCAAAGCTGCGCTTACGGCCTCTATGCGGAGCAGCTTTCCGGCACAAGCTTCACGGCGCCGCGCGCTGTCAACCAGCGCTCCTGGCTCTATCGCATTCGTCCATCGGTGTTGCACGCACGAAACTTTTCCGCCGGCGATGCGTCCTTGTGGAAGACCGCGCCCGGCTCGCGTGAAGAGGCGGCGAGCTTAGGACAGTTCCGCTGGAGTCCGGTTCCCATTCCAAGCGAGAAGCTCAGCTTCGTCGCGGGCGTTCGCACTATAACGACCGCCGGCGACGTCGACATGCGATCGGGAATGTCAGCGAATATTTACTTTGCGACGCGATCGATGGTCGATGAGTATTTTTACGACGCCGACGGCGAGCTTCTGGTTATTCCGCAGCAGGGCGCGCTCACATTTTTCACTGAATTCGGCCGTATCGACATTGCTCCTGGCGAAATCTGCGTTCTGCCGCGCGGCGTCAAATTCAAGGTCGCGCTCATTGATGGCCCCGCGCGTGGCTTTCTGTGCGAGAATTATGGCGCGTCCTTCACTTTGCCGAACCGCGGCGCGATCGGCGCCAATTGTCTCGCCAATGCGCGCGATTTCAAAACGCCGGTCGCCGCCTTCGAGGACAACGAAACACCCGGCGCGATGACGGTCAAATGGGGCGGAAAATTTTATCTTTGCGAGATCGACCATTCGCCGCTTGACGTCGTAGCCTGGCACGGAAATTACGCGCCCTATAAGTACGATTTGCACAATTTCGCGCCGATCGGGGCGCTGTTGTTCGATCATCCCGATCCGTCGATCTTCACGGTGCTGACCGCGCCATCGGGCGAGACCGGGGTCGCCAATGTCGACTTCGTGATATTCTCGGAGCGTTGGCTGGTCGCGGAACACACGCTTCGCCCGCCCTGGTATCATGTCAATGTGATGAGCGAGTTCATGGGGCTGATCTTTGGCCAATATGACGCCAAGCCAAAAGGCTTCGCGCCGGGCGGCATGTCGCTGCACAATGCGATGACGCCGCACGGACCAGACGCGGAGGCCTTTGATCGCGCCACGCGCGCCGAGCTAAAACCGGAAAGGCTCGCGGACACGCTGGCCTTCATGTTCGAATCGCGGCTACCGCAACATCTCACCGCCTACGCGGCCGAACTCGCGACGCTGCAGAAAGACTATGCCGATTGCTGGTCGGGCCTTAGCAAACGCTTTAACGGCGCGCCGCAGGACAACCAAACATGAAATTGGCCTCGTTGAAACAGGGCCGCGATGGCCGGCTCGTCGTTGTGTCGCGCGATCTGGCGCGCGCGGCGGATGCGAGCGACATCGCGGCGACGATGCAGGAGGCGCTCGACGATTGGGCAAACGCCGAGCCAAGGCTCGCCGAGCGCGCCGCAAAGCTGGAGGCGGAGGCGGTCGCGGATTTTCCATTTCGCGCCGAGGACTGCGCCGCGCCTTTGCCGCGCGCCTATCAATGGATCGACGGTTCGGCCTATGTGAATCACGTCGAGCTGGTGCGCAAGGCGCGCGGCGCGACGATGCCGCCGTCGTTCTGGACGGACCCGTTGATGTATCAGGGCGGCTCCGACAGTTTTCTGGGTCCGCGCGACGATATTCCGTTGTTGGATGAGCGGTTCGGTCTTGACCTCGAGGCCGAGATCGCCGTGGTGACCGACGACGTTCCGATGGGCGTCGATCCATTGAGCGCGCGCGCTCACATCAAGCTCGTGATGCTGGTCAATGACGTGACCTTGCGCGGTCTCGTCGCCGACGAGCTCGCGAAGGGTTTCGGCTTTTTCCAATCCAAGCCATCCTCGGCTTTTTCGCCGGTGGGGGCGACGCCCGACGAACTTGGCTCCGCCTGGCGCGAGGCCAAGCTGTCGCTGCCGCTGCGCTCCTATGTTAACGGCGCGCCGCTTGGCCGCCCCGGCGCCGGCGTCGATATGACTTTCGACTTTGGGCGGTTGATCGCCCATGCGGCGAGCACGCGGGCGCTCGTGGCTGGATCGATCGTGGGGTCCGGCACGGTTTCGAACCGTGCCGCCGACGGATCGCCCGGCAAGCCGATCCTTGAAGGAGGCGTCGGCTATTCCTGCCTCGCCGAGCAGATCGTCGTGGAGAAGCTGCTGCTCGGCGGGGCGCGCACCGGCTTCCTGAAGGCGGGGGATGAAATCCGCATCGAAATGCTGGACGCCGACGGACGTTCGATTTTCGGGGCGATTGACCAGCGCGTCGCGCCGCGCTCGGGCTTGTAGCTCACTGCGGCCCTTTGGCGCGAAAATAACGAAAATCGCCTTTCGCGAGGATGCGATCTTGCGGGGCAAGTTCGTGCGCCTCAAGGTCCGGCGCCGTCCGCAGATTTTCGTATAGCGGCTCGAAATCCTGCTCGCAGTCCTCTAGGAGTTGTTCGAAGCTCTCGATCACGAAATAGGTCTGCTGGAAATCGCTGATGATATATTTTGTCCGCATCACGCGTCGCAGATCGAACAGCACCCGATTGGGCGAGCTGTCTTCGAGCGAAAACACCGTTTCCGCGGGAGACGACATGATGCCGGCCCCAAAGATCCGCATTCCCCGCGCGGTCCGCATCAAGCCAAACTCCACCGTGTACCAGTAAAGACGGGCTAGGTTGTGCAGCTGTCCCCGACCCAGCGCGCGCCGACCCGCCTTGCCATAGGCTTCGAGGAAATGGGCATAGACCGGGTTCGCTAGCAGAGGCACATGACCAAAGACATCATGGAAAACATCCGGTTCCTGGAGGTAATCGAGTTCCGTTTCCGGGCGAATAAAGGCTCCCGCGGGGAAGCGCCGGTTGGCCAGATGCTCGAAGAAAGCGTCGTCCGGAATAAGGCCGGCGACCGCCACGACGCGCCAGCCCGTCATCGCCGCCAGCCGTTCGCTCAAGTCCGCGAAATCGGGGATCCCCTCGCGCGACAATTCGAGCGTCGCCTTGGCGTCGAGAAATTCATCGCAGGCGCGTCCCGGAAGCAGCTTCGTCTGGCGTGCGAAGAGACGATTCCAGCGATCGTGCTCCTGCGCGGAATAAGATGGCCAATTTTGCTCGATAGTCCAATCCGCCGCGCGAGGGACATTAGCGTAACGATTCTTGGGCGCTTGTGGCGAATGCTTGTTCATCCGGCTCTCCCACGGCCAAGGCTTCGTGCGGCCCGCGGCTTTAAGCAACTTCATCAAATATGGGGTTTTTGGCGCGAAAAACTATTCGTTGCGCGAGCTTTCAAGGGTCGCGCGCGAAAGTTTCGCTTCAAGGCCCTTGCCGTCCCGCCGCGCCGCGCCAGCTTTTGGTCGTTGAGAGCGACAAGGTAAAGCGAGACGGCCATGACAGCGATCTGGACGCCGGAGTTGACGCGTCGGCGCGAATGTCTCCTAACCGGTTTCGCGCGAGAGAGCGGCGAGACCGCGAGCTATGCCGAGACGTTTGATTACACCGCGTTGCATCGCTGGAGCCTTGCGCGGCGCGACGCCTTCTGGTCGCGAGTCTGGGATTTTTGCGGCGTCATCGGCGAGAGGGGCGCGCGCACGCTTGTCGATGGCGGCAAAATGCCGGGCGCGCGGTGGTTTCCCGACGCACGCCTGAGTTTCGCGGAAAACCTGTTGCGTCCTCGGCCGGACGACGAGGTCGCCATTGCGTTCCAAGGCGAGCGGCAGTTTCGACGAACGCTGTCCTTCGCGCAAATTCGAACAGAAGTGGCCGCGCTCGCCGCGCATTTGCGCGCGTTGGGCGTCGCGCCAGGCGATCGCGTCGCCGCCTACACGCATAACGGACCGGAGGCCGTCATCGGCATGCTGGCGGCGGCCAGCATTGGCGCGGTCTGGGCGTCCTGCTCGGCGGATTTTGGCGCGCGCGGCGTTCTGGAGCGCTTCGGCCAGATCGAACCGAAGGTGCTGATTGTCTCCGACGGCTATTATTACAAGGGCCAAAAAATCGAGCGGCTGGACAATGCGCGCGAGATCGCTGGCGAATTGCCAAGCGTCAAGGAGACTCTCATCATTCCATATATCGACGCGGCGGAGCCGCTGGAAGGATTCGCCAGCGCGCGCCTATGGCCGCGGGCGATCCAAAGCCACGAAGGCGCGCGGTTGACGTTCGAGGCGCTTCCCTTCGACCATCCACTTTACATCATGTTCTCATCGGGGACGACCGGCGCGCCGAAGTGCATCGTCCATGGCGCCGGCGGAACGCTCCTGCAGCATCTCAAGGAACATCAATTGCAGTGCGATGTTCGGCCGGGCGACCGCGTATTTTACGCCACCACCACGGGGTGGATGATGTGGAACTGGCTGGTCTNNAATGGCGCGGTCTTGTTCGATTTGGCGAGCCGGGAGCGCGCCACCCTGTTCGGCGTTTCCGCCGGCTTTCTCAAGACGGTCGAGAAGCTGGGCGCGCGCCCCAGAGAAACTCATGATCTTGCCCATTTGCGCCTGATCACGTCCACGGGCTCGCCGCTGTCTCCCGAGAGTTTCGATTATGTCTATCGGGACGTGAAAGCCAATGTGCAGCTGGCTTCGATCAGTGGCGGAACCGACATCGTCTCTTGCTTTGTGTGCGGCAATCCTTGGAGCCCCGTGCATCGTGGCGAAATCCAGGGCGCCGGGCTTGGCATGGCGGTGGAGGTTTGGGATCCGGACGGACGGCGTCTGTTCGGCGAACAAGGCGAGTTGGTTTGCACAAGGGCGTTTCCAGCGATGCCCATCGGGTTTTGGAACGATCCGGGCGGTGAAAAATATCGCGCCGCCTATTTCTCTCAGTATCCTGGAATTTGGCGGCATGGCGATTACGCGACGCAAACAGCGAATGGCGGCTTCGTCATACATGGCCGTTCCGACGCCACGCTCAATCCGCAAGGCGTGCGGATCGGCACGGCGGATATTTATAGGATTGTCGAGACGTTTCCGGAGGTGGAGGAGGCGTTGGCGGTGGCGCAAGGCTGGGAAGGCGGCGAGCGCATTGTGCTTTTTGTAAAGCTACGGGCGAACCATCGTCTCCACGACGCTTTGATCGATCGCATTAAACATAAGCTCAAGGAAGAAGCGTCACCGCGGCATGTGCCGGCGATGATTGTCGAAGCGCCGGAACTGCCGCATACTCGATCGGGCAAATTGGTCGAACTCGCGGTTCGCGAGGTCATTAATGGACGTCCGGTGAAAAATCGCGAGGCGCTCGCAAATCCCGATTCCCTCGCCTTCTTTTCCAATCTGCCGGCGGTAACGAAGCCGGCGGCGAGCGCGACGCCTCAGTCTTGAAACCAAACGCAAGGGACAAATATATCGCCTATGCCGACGCCTTAAGCGGAGGGCGTGCGTTATGCGTCACTGGACCCCGGTTCTGGATTTCGACCTCGGCGAGACGACGGAGTTGCTGCGTCGCGAGGTCGAGCAATTTGCGTCAAAGGAAATCGCGCCTCGGGCGGCGAAGATCGACGCCGACAACGCCTTTCCCGCGGATCTATGGCGCAAGATGGGAAATCTGGGCGTGCTCGGGGTCACCATTCCCGAAGAATATGGCGGCGCCAATCTGGGCTATCTCGAACATGTCGTCGTTATGGAGGAGATCAGCCGCGCCTCCGCTTCGGTCGGGCTTTCCTACGGCGCTCATTCCAATCTTTGCGTCAACCAAATCCATCGCAACGGCACGGCCGAGCAAAAGCTGCGATATTTGCCAAAGCTGATTTCCGGCGAGCATGTCGGCGCGCTCGCGATGTCGGAGCCTGGCGCTGGCTCCGACATCGTAAACATGCAGATGCGGGCAGAGCGACACGGCGATCACTACGTCCTCGACGGCGACAAGATGTGGGTCACCAACGGGCCGGACGCGAATGTCGTGATCGTCTACGCCAAGACCGCTCCGACGGCTGGCTCGCATGGAATTACGGCCTTCATTGTCCAAAGCGATTTCGAGGGATTTCGCACGACGCCGAAACTCGACAAGCTGGGAATGCGCGGGTCCAACACCTGCGAACTCGTGTTCGAGAATTGCCTCATTCCGGCGGAGAATGTGTTGGGATGGCCAGAACGCGGGGTGAATGTTTTGATGAGCGGGCTCGATTTCGAACGCACGGTGCTCTCGGGCGGCCCGCTCGGCATCATGCGCGCCTGCATGGATGTGGTCTTGCCCTATGTCCACGACCGCAAACAGTTCGGACGCTCGATCGGCGAATTCGAAATCATGCAAGGCAAGCTCGCCGATATGTACACGGCGATGAGCGCGGCAAGAGCCTATGTCTATGCGGTGGCGAAAGCCTGCGATAACGGACGCGCGTCGCGTAAGGACGCCGCCGGCGCGATCCTGTTCGCGGCCGAAAGGGCCACCGCGATGGCGCTCGAGGCCATCCAATGCCTGGGCGGCAATGGCTACATGAATGAATACCCAACTGGGCGACTGCTGCGCGACGCGAAGCTTTATGAAATCGGCGCCGGCACAAGTGAAATTCGCCGCATGCTGATAGGACGCGAACTATTCGAGGAGAGCGCGTGAGTTTTGAATGACGCCGCCTGCTTAAGACTACGAGAACAATTCGATGTCCATTCTCGAAACTTCAATTAATGCGCGTTCGCGTGAATACGCCGACAACCGCGAAACGATGGTTGGACGGGTCGAGCAGCTGCGCGAAACCTCGCGGATGCTGTACAATGGCGGCGGCGAGGAAGCGCGCGCGCGACATTTGGCGCGCGGCAAAATGCTTCCCCGCGAGCGCATTTCGGCGTTGGTCGATCCGCTTTCGCCTTTTCTCGAAATCGGCCAATTCGCGGCCCATGGCATGTATGACGGGCGGATCGCCTGCGCGGGGGTGATCGCGGGAATTGGACGCATCGCGGGACGCGAATGCATGATCGTCGCCAATGACGCGACCGTAAAGGGCGGCGCTTATTTCCCGATGACGGTGAAGAAACATTTGCGCGTCCAGGAAATAGCGGCGCAAAACCGGTTGCCTTGCATTTATCTGGTCGATTCCGGCGGCGCCAATTTGCCGAGTCAAGACGAGGTCTTTCCTGATCGCGATCACTTCGGGCGCATTTTCTATAATCAGGCCATGCTGTCGGCGCAGGGCGTCGCGCAGATCGCCGTGGTCATGGGCTCATGCACGGCCGGCGGCGCCTATGTTCCGGCGATGTGCGACGAGACGATCATTGTACGCGGGCAGGGGACAATTTTTCTTGGCGGACCGCCGCTCGTCGCCGCGGCGACCGGGGAAGTCGTCACGGCCGAGGAGTTGGGCGGCGCCGATGTGCATTGCCGACGCTCGGGCGTCGCTGATCATCTCGCCGAGAACGACGCGCACGCGCTCGGCCTGACGCGCGAGTTGGTCGCGAATATCGAGCGACGGCGCCCTCCTTCCATCGCGGCGCGAAAACCGACGCCGCCGCGTTATGACACCGACGAATTGCTGGGCCTCATTCCCGCGGATTCGCATAAGCCCTTCGATATTAGAGAGGTGATCGCTCGTATCGTCGATGAAAGCGCCTTTGACGAATTCAAACCGCTCTATGGCGCCACATTGGTGACGGGCTTCGCTCATATCTGGGGTTACCCCGTGGGAATTTTCGCCAACAACGGAATTTTATTCAGCGAAAGCGCTCAGAAAGGCGCGCATTTCATGCAAATTTGCGCAAAAAGACGCATGCCGGCGATTTTTCTGCAAAACACCACCGGCTTCATGGTTGGAGCCAAATACGAAGCGGCCGGGATCGCCAAGGACGGCGCCAAGATGGTGACGGCGGTGGCGACGGCCGCCGTGCCCAAATTCACCGTCATCATAGGCGGCAGCTTCGGCGCGGGCAATTATGCGATGTGCGGACGCGCTTATTCGCCGCGCTTTCTGTGGATGTGGCCGAACGCCCGCATCAGCGTGATGGGCGGCGAACAGGCCGCGAGCGTCCTCTCTCGCGTTCGGCGCGACGCGCTCAAGGCGCGTGGCGAAAGCTGGACGCATGACGAGGAAGAAGCGTTCAAGGCGCCAATCCGCGCGCAATATGAGCGGCAGGGGAATCCTCTCTATTCCAGCGCGCGGCTTTGGGACGATGGCGTGATCAATCCCATCGATACGCGCCGCGTGCTTGGTCTTTGTCTTTCCGCGAGCGCGAACGCGCCCGTCGAGGAAACACGATTCGGATTATTTCGCATGTGAGCGCGGAGCGATGGATTTATTGGAATCGATCGACGATCGCGGCGTGGCGACGTTGACGCTGAACCGCCCCGAGCGCCACAACGCTTTCGACGGAAAATTGGTCGCGCATCTAACGGACGCTTTGCGCGGGCTGGACGCGCGAGCCGATATTCGCGTCGTCATTATCCGCGGCAATGGACCGAGCTTTTCCGCCGGCGCCGACGTCGAATGGCTGAAGCGCATGGCCGCCGCCTCGTTCGAAGAAAACCTCGCCGACGCTAGCGGGCTCGCGGATTTAATGCATGGGCTCGATCGTCTGTCGAAGCCGACCGTCGCTTATGTTCACGGCGCCGTCTATGGCGGCGGCGTGGGTCTCGCCGCCTGCTGCGACATTGCGATCGCGACCGAGCGCGCCAGCTTTTGCCTCAGCGAAGCAAAGCTCGGGATCATTCCCGCGGTGATCGGGCCTTTCGTCATCCGGGCGATCGGCGCACGCCAGGCGCGGCGCTACGCCTTGACCGCCGAAGTTATTTCCGCGCGGACCGCGCGTGAGATTGGTCTCGTCCACGAGGCGGCGAGCGAGGAGGAAGCGCCCATCTTGTGCGAAAAAATCGTCGCGGCATTGTTGCGCTGCGCGCCCGGCGCGCAGGCCGAGGTCAAATCCCTGGTCGCTTTTTGCCAAGCCCGCGCGATCGACGGCGAGTTGGCGCGCGAGACGGCTCGGCGGATAGCGGAGCTGCGCGCCTCGCCCGAGGGCCGCGAGGGCCTCGAGGCTTTTCTCGAAAAGCGTTCGCCGTCGTGGAAAGGCTCGAATGTTTGAAAGACTGCTGATCGCCAATCGCGGCGAGATCGCCTGCCGCGTCATCAGAACCGCCAAGCGGCTCGGAATAGCGACGGTCGCCGTCTATTCGGAGGCCGACGCGGGCGCGCTGCATGTCGATCTGGCGGACGAAGCTTGGCTGATCGTTCCAGCGCCAGCCCGAGAGAGCTATCTGTCCATCGACAAGATCATCGAGATCGCGCGCCGTTCGGGCGCGCAAGCCGTGCATCCCGGATATGGCTTTCTGTCGGAGAATGCGCAATTTTCGGAAAGCTGCGCGCAGGCCGACCTGATCTTCGTTGGGCCGCCGGCGTCCGCCATGCGGCTGATGGGCTCGAAGGCCTCCGCGAAGGCTCTGATGGAGCGCGCCGGCGTTCCGGTCGCGCCCGGCTATCACGGCGAGGCGACGGACGTGGCGACGTTGAGCGAGGCGGCCGCGCGCATCGGCTTTCCCGTGTTGATCAAGGCGTCGAGCGGCGGCGGCGGCCGCGGAATGCGCGTCGTGCGCGAGGCGGGAGCGTTGCCCGAGGCCATCGCCGGCGCAAAGCGTGAAGCGCAAGCCTCCTTTGGCGACGACCACCTGCTGATCGAAAAATATTTGAGCCGGCCAAGGCATGTCGAAATTCAGATATTCGCCGACGCGCATGGCGGCTGCGTGTCCTTTCTTGAGCGCGATTGCTCGATGCAGCGGCGCCATCAGAAAATTCTCGAAGAGACGCCGGCGCCTGGTCTTTCTCCAGAACCGCGCCGGGAGATGCGGCAGGCCGCCGTGGCGGCGGCGCGGGCGGTCGGCTACATCGGCGCGGGAACAGTCGAATTCCTGGTTCAAAACGAAAGTTTCTACTTTCTGGAAATGAATACACGGCTCCAGGTGGAGCACCCGGTCACCGAGATGATCGCGCAGCAAGATCTGGTCGAATGGCAGTTGCGCGTCGCCTCCGGCGAGCGCTTACCGCTGACGCAAGATGAGTTGCGGACGCGCGGCTGCGCGATGGAGGCGCGGATCTGCGCCGAGGATCCCACCCGCGACTTCATGCCCTCGGTCGGCGAAATCGCGCATCTGCGGCCGCCCCGCGAAAGCGAGGCCGTCCGCGTCGACACAGGCGTGCGGAGCGGCGACCGCGTTACACATTATTATGATTCGCTGCTGGCGAAGCTGATCGTATGGGGCGCGGATCGCGCGGAGGCGCTGCGGCGGCTGCGCGCGGCGCTCGAAATCTTCGAGATTGTGGGTGTTTCGACCAATCTCGATCTGCTGCGCGCCCTTGTCGCTGATCCGAAATTTCAGCGCGGCGAATATGACACGGGATTTGTCGAAGCCGAGGCGGCGCGATTGACGATGGCGCTGACGCCGACGCGGGACGAGGAGGCGATCATTCTGGCGGCCGGCGCCGCCGCCTGGCTCGCCGATCAGCGGAGACGGGACGAGGCGAGCGCGGCTGAGCATGGCGATCCGTGGTCGCCCTGGGCGATCGGCGATGGATGGCGCATCGATGAGACGGGTCATCACGACATCGAATTCGACCTTCACGCGAGAAGGCTGCGCGCGAGAATTCATCCCCTCGCGGCGGGAGGCTTTCGCCTCGAAGGGCCCGCGTTTTCAGCTGATGTCGAAGCAGGGGAGCATGACGGGAGAATGCGGCTTCGCGTCGATGGCGCGGCGCGCGAAGTCGGGCTCATCAGGCGCGGCGAGGAAATAGTGGTGATTCTGTCAGGCCGCAATTATGCGCTGACGCCCGTCGATCCGCTGAAGCCTCCCGCGCGAACGGCCGATCTGGATCAGCAGTTGCGCGCGCCGCTGCCGGCCAGGGTGACGCGCATCTTCGTCGCGCAAGGAGAGAAAGTGAAAAAGGGAGCGCCGCTCATCAATCTTGAAGTCATGAAAATGGAAGTCGCATTGACCGCGCCGCGAGACGGCCAAATCGAGAGTATTCTTTGCGCGGAGGGAGAATGGATGGCGGAAGGCGCGAAACTGGCGGCCTTGGTCGAGGAAGAAGCCGCATGACGCTGCCGCCCTGCGTGCGCGTGGTCGAGGTTGGCCCACGCGATGGTCTCCAGAACGAACCCGCGCTTCTTTCCGTCGACGCCAAGGTCGCCTTCATTGAAATGCTGGCGCGGGCGGGTCTGATCTCGATCGAGGCGGGAAGTTTCGTGTCGCCGAAGGCGGCGCCGCAAATGGCGTCGACCGGAGAGGTTCTGGAGAAATTGCGCGGGCGCGCCGACCTTCGACTGTCGGTCCTCGTCGCCAATCCGCGCGGATTGGAGGCGGCGTTCAAAGCGGGGGCCAGGGAGATCGCCGTCTTCGCCGCCGCGTCGGAGACGTTCTCGCGACACAACATCAATTGTTCCATCGCCGAGAGTCTCAACCGTTTCAAGCCTATGGTCGAGGAGGCGACGCGCCGAGGGATTCGGGCGCGGGGCTACGTCTCCTGCGCGCTCGGATGCCCTTACGAGGGAGCCGTCGCGCCAGCGCAGGTAGCGGCGGTCGCGCGAGAGCTGCGCGCCATCGGATGCGCGGAAGTTTCGCTGGGCGACACCATCGGCGTCGGCACGCCGTTGGAGGCGCGACGATTGGTGGAGATGGTCGCGCGCGAAATCGGGCTGGAGCGCGTCGCCGTCCATTTCCATGACACTTATGGTCAGGCGCTCGCCAATATTTTCGCCTGTCTCGAAGCGGGCGTCGCCGTCGTCGACAGTTCCGTCGCGGGTCTCGGCGGCTGTCCTTATGCTCCGGGCGCCAGCGGCAACGTCGCGACGGAAGACGTGATTTACATGCTGAACGGTCTGGGCGTCGATACAGGGGTCGAACTCGGCGCTTTGCTTCAAGCGGGCGCGTATATTTCGCGGCTTCTCAATCGCGGCCCCGCCAGCGCTGTCGCGCGGGCCTTCGCGGCCAAGCGGCGCTCGCCATAAACGCAGCGCTTGTCATGACGTGGCCGCGCCCCAGATTCCCAGAGTGACGGAAGCGGGTGCGGCGATGTTTTCGACGTTTGGATTGAGCGACGAACAACTCGCGATGCGTGAAATGGCTCTGGGTTTTGCGCGCGAGAAACTCGCGCCGCGGGCGCTGGAGTGGGACAGGGAGAAATATTTTCCCGTCGAAACCCTGCGCGAGGCGGCGGCGCTCGGGATGGCGGCGATGGGCGCGCGCGAGGAGTTTGGCGGTTCGGGTCTTTCCCGCTTCGACGCGGTTCTGGTTTTCGAGGCCTTGGCGATGGGCTGCCCAAGCATCGCGGCCTATCTTTCCGTGCACAATATGTGCGCTTGGATGGTGGACGCTTTCGGCTCCGCGGCGCAGCGGCGCGCCTGGCTTCCTCGCCTCGCCTCGATGGAGGCCTTGTCGAGCTATTGTCTCACCGAACCCGGTTGCGGCTCCGACGCGAGCGCGCTGCGGACAAAAGCCGAGCGCCGTGGCGATCGGTTTGTCGTGAACGGCGAGAAGCAATTCATCTCCGGCGCGGGCGCCGGGGCTAGGGACCATCTCTATCTCGTGATGGCGCGAACCGGCGGAGATGGTCCGGGCGGAATATCGGCCTTGCTTGTCGAAGGCGAGACGCGCGGACTGACCCTCGGCGCGCTGGAACGAAAGATGGGCTGGAACGCCCAGCCGACGCGCGCGGTGAGTTTCGAGAATTGTTCCGTGCCGGTCCAAAACCTTCTGGGAGCGGAAGGGCAGGGCTTCAAGATCGCCATGGCGGGATTGGACGGCGGTCGCCTCAACATCGGCGCCTGTTCGCTCGGCGGCGGACAGGCGGCGCTCGACAAGACTGTTCGCTATTTACGCGAGCGCAAGGCTTTCGGCCGTTCGCTCGACGAGTTTCAAGCGTTGCAGTTCCGCCTTGCCGACATGGCCACGGAACTCGAAGCGGCGCGCGCCCTGCTTTGGCGGGCCGCGGCGGCGCTGGGCGCGGGCGCGGCAGGCGCCGCGACGCTTTGCGCCATGGCCAAGCGCGTCGCCACCGACGCGGGATTCTCCGTCGCCAATGACGCGCTGCAATTGCACGGCGGTTATGGCTATCTATGCGACTATGGGATCGAGAAGATCGTCCGCGATTTGCGGGTGCATCAAATTCTCGAAGGCGCCAATGAAATCATGCGCGTCATCGTCGCGCGGGACATATTGGGAGCGTCGCGGCGACATGAGTGAAGCCGATCTGCTCATATCGCGTATCGGTCATTTGGGGTCGATCCGCTTGAACCGCCCGAAGGCGCTCAACAGCTTGACCCTCGGCATGGTGCGAATATTCGCGCGCGCGCTGGACGAGTTTGGATTGGACGCGAGCATCCACGCCGTTCTGGTGACGGGAGAGGGCGAGCGCGGGCTTTGCGCGGGCGGCGATATTCGCGCGCTTTACGATTTGCCGGGCGCCGAGCGCGATTCGTTCAAGGCGTTTTGGCGCGAGGAATATGAGCTGAATGCGCGTATAGCTTCCTTCCCAAAGCCCTATGTCGCGGTAATGGACGGCGTCGTCATGGGCGGCGGCGTTGGCATCTCGGCGCATGGAAATCGCCGCGTCGCGACCGAGCGCACGCGTCTTGCAATGCCGGAGACCGGCATCGGTTTTATCCCGGATGTCGGCGGCTCCTGGCTGCTGACGCGCAGTGGCGGCGCCGGCGTCTATATGGCGCTTTCCGGCGCCAGCGTGATTGCGGCGGATGCGATCCACCTTGGCCTCGCCGACCTCATCATCAATTCTAGCGACATTCCGCGACTGCGGCAGAGCCTGGAGGAAATTGGCGGAGCCGAGGATGTCGACTTGGTCTTGTCCAACTTGGCGCGCGCGCCAAATGAAGGCGTGTTGGAGAAACATAAGCCGTTGCTCGACGCCGCGATGGCGCATGATCGCGTCGAGGACATCATCGTCGCGCTCGAGGGTTGCGACTGTGAGTTCGCGCGGCGGGCCGTCAGGGAACTAGAGCAGAAATCGCCGACCAGCCTGCGGCTCACGCACGAGCTGTTGAAGCGCGCTTCGCGCTCCGACAGCTTGCAAAGCTGCCTCGTCAATGAATTTCGCGTCGCCTGTCGCCTGCTCCACTCCCATGATCTCTTCGAAGGCATTCGCGCCGCGATCGTCGACAAAGACCGGAAGCCTCGCTGGTCTCCGGCGACGCTGGCGCAGGTCGAGGACGAGACCATCGCCGCGATGCTGCGAGGGGACGGCGAAGCCGAGCCGGTTTTCCCGCCGTGGCCGCGCGCCGCCTGGCGCGGTTGGCGGGCTCGTCTTGAGACAGACGGCGAGTCGCGCATGGATGAAAGGGCGCAATGATGAGCGCGGTGGACCCAGTAGTTATCCTCGGCGCCGCGCGCACGCCCATGGGCGCCTTTCTCGGCTCGCTGAAGGACGCGACGGCGCCCCAACTTGGCGCCCGCGCCATCGAAGCGACCGTGTCGCGCGCGGGCATTCCCGCCGACGTGATCGACGAAGTTGTCATGGGCTGTGTGCTCCCCGCGGGATTGGGACAAGCGCCGGCGCGGCAGGCGGCGTTGGGCGCCAAACTGTTGGAGGCGACGGGTTGCGTCACGGTCAATAAAATGTGCGGCTCCGGCATGAAGGCGATCATGCTCGGGCATGACGCCCTGCGCGCGGGGAGCGCGCGGGCTGTCGTCGCGGGCGGCATGGAGAGCATGAGCAACGCTCCATATCTGCTCGACCGCGCCCGATCCGGCTACCGCATGGGGCACGGCAGGCTCGTCGATCACATGTTTTTAGACGGGCTCGAAGACGCTTACGACAAGGGCCGTTTGATGGGCTGCTTCGCCGAGGATTGCGCGACGAGCCATGAATTCACGCGGCAAATGCAGGACGACTACGCACGCGCCTCCTTGACGCGCGCTCAGCGCGCCATCGCCCAAGGCGATTTCGAGGCCGAGATCGTCCCGGTGACGCTTGGCGGCAAAGCTGATCGCAAGATCGCCGTCGATGAAAACCCCGGCCGCGCGCATCTTGACGATATCGGGAAGTTGCGGCCGGCGTTTCGCGCGGACGGCTCGGTCACCGCCGCGAACTCCAGTTCGATTTCCGACGGCGCCGCCGCTTTGGCCCTGACCACCCTTTCGCAAGCCGAGCGCCTGGCGCTTTCGCCCTTGGCGAGGATTGTAGGCCACGCTACGCACGCCGGACCGCCGAGCGAGTTTCCGACCGCGCCGATTGGCGCGATTGAAAAGCTGATGGAGCGGGTCGGATGGACGGTAGCGGACGTCGACCTGTTCGAAATCAATGAAGCCTTCGCCGTCGTCGCAATGGCGGCGATGCGCGCGCTGGATCTTCCGCACGACAAAGTGAATGTCCATGGCGGCGCTTGCGCGCTCGGTCATCCCATCGGCGCATCCGGGGCGCGCATTGTCGTCACATTGATCGGCGCGCTGCGCAAATATGATCTTCACAGAGGCGTCGCCGCGCTTTGCATCGGGGGCGGCGAGGCGACGGCGATCGCGATCGAACGAATTCGTTAACGCTGGCGCGGAATTCTCGGTTTAGATTCATCACAAAATTTGCGCGGCGCACGATGACTTCACGCCTCGGCGCGCTACCTCCAGGGTGATTGACAGCGCGGAGACAGAGCTTCCGGGGAAGCAGATGAGTGTAAGCTTTCGGATCGATTGTTTGCAGTTTCTTTCGCCTTCGGGCGAGTTGAACGAAACGGCGGGAGCGATCGCGCGGGACGCGAATCTGCTGGTGGGCTTCTACCGCGCCATGATGCGAGCGCGCATTTTCGATGGCAAGGCGATCGCGTTGCAGCGCACCGGAAAATTGGGGACTTTTGCGTCCGCGCTCGGCCAGGAGGCGGTCGGCGTCGGAGTCGCGTCCGCCATGCTGTCTCGCGATGTGCTCGTGCCGTCCTATCGCGACCACGCGGCGCAATTGCTGCGCGGAATGACCATGGTTGAAAATCTGCTCTATTGGGGCGGCGACGAGCGCGGAAGCGATTTCGCCGTTTCCCGCGCGGACTTTCCCATCTGCATTCCCGTCGGCACGCAGGTCGCCCATGCGGTTGGAGCAGCCTACGCTTTCCTTTTGCGTAAAGAAGATCGGGTCGCGGTCTGTTTCGTCGGCGACGGCGGGACCGGTAATGGCGCCTTTTACGAGGCGCTGAACATGGCGGGCGTATGGAAAACGCCTGTCGTCATCGTGATCAACAACAATCGTTGGGCGATTTCGACGCCGCGGGAACGCGAATGCGCCGC
>PLZT01000572.1 GCA_003152255.1 Methylocystaceae bacterium
GCTGTGCGGCGGCGTTGGCGTGAACGCCAAGACCTTGGCGGATTTTCGGGTCGGGCATGGAGCGGCGCTGGAGCAACTTCTCGTCGACAGTTTTACGGCGTTGACGACGGCGGGCGTGGCGAGCCTGGATCGCATCGCGCAGGACGGCGTTCGCGTGCGGGCGGCTGCGGGAGCGGCCTCGTTCCGGTGGCATTCGACACTGGAGGAATGTCACGCGGAAGCGACCGCGGCGCTCGATCGCCTTCGCCGGGAAGCGACGAGCGATCCAGGCGCGGCAAGCCGGCGCGAGGCGGCGGCGCGCATGCGGGCGGCACAAGATCGCGAGCATCGGGTCGCGAAGGCTCTCGATGTCACGCGGGAGCTGCACAAGCGGCAACAGGAGCGGGCA
Organism: Methylocystaceae bacterium; assembly: GCA_003152255.1. The sequence goes on from PLZT01000572.1 coordinate 389, forward strand.
CGGCGTCGCGAGGAGCGCGCGTTCCGCGAAAACTTAAANNGTGATGAAGATGGCCGATGGCGGCTTTCGACCGGCCTACAATGTGCAGTTCGCCTCCGATACGCGCAGCGGCGCGGTCGCCGGCGTCGCCGTCGACAACAGCGGCTCCGACATGGGCAAGATGGCGCCGATGAACGCGGCTCTGGCGAAGGACTACGGCGAACGTCCGCGCCAACATCTGGCCGATGGCGGCTACGTCAAATTCGACGACATCGAGGAATTGGAAAAAGCTGGCGTCGACGTCTACGCGCCCGTGCCGGCGCCGCGCGACAAGAGCCGTGATCGATACGCCCCGCAACAAGACGACGCGCCGGCCATTGCCGCTTGGCGCAAGCGCATGAATGAGGACGTGGCCAAGGACATTTACAAGGAGCGGGCGGCGACCGCCGAACGCACGAACGCCCAGGCGCGCAATCGCGGCATGCGGCAGTTTCTCGTGTGCGGCGTGGACAAGGTCAAATCAATCGCGCTCATGCACGGCTTGACGCACAACATGGTGTGCGGCTGGCGTCTGATCGCGATTTGAGGCGCGCGAACGCTGAGCAAAAGCGCGACGGCAGGAAAGACGGACATAGGCAGTTGAGCTTCCTGAAGCCGATGAGGCAAGAACGCGCGGCGCGCCGCGCTCCACATCACTCTTGCGCCATCCGCCAAACTCCCCAGGCTATTCCAACGACGCCCATCCCAACTACCAGGCCCTTTGGCCCGGCATCATATCCGCCTCGACCAGTCGCTGCTTTTGCCGCCACCAAAGCCCCCGCGCATATTCATTTTCAGCCTCTGAGAAGACCCAGACAGCCGGTCTCGTATCCGCGACCATCGCCGCCTGGTTTGCAGTTGTTTGGTGGCTCGGTCATGCGAATGCTTTCGTTATCGAGGCCCACCAGATGCCGCGCATTCAGTATGCACTTCTCATTCCGATCATTGCAGGCCTTGTCCTGATGCTCGGCACCCGGCGCAGCGCCGCCATCGTCAGGGCTGCGCCTCAATCCTGGTTCGTTGGAATGCAAGTCTACCGTGCGCTCGGATTCGTTTTTTTGGCGCTTTGGTCACGCGGTCAGCTTCCTGGCGAGTTCGCAATTCCCGCCGGCATCGGCGACGTGATCATCGGCGCCAGCGCTCCCCTCGTAGCATGGCTAAATGCGCGCGGATCCGCCTCTGCGGAAATAGTGACGCGCGCTTGGAATATCTTCGGAATAGGCGATCTCGTCATCGCCGTCACGACAGGATTCCTGACGTCGCCGTCGCCATTACAAATGCTGGCCTTTGATCGGCCCAACCTACTGATAACGCAATATCCACTCGTCATGGTACCCGCATTCTTGGTGCCCGCGTCAATCATCCTTCACGGCCTTTCGCTGTGGAAGCAGTCGCACACTCACGCCGCGCAGGCTGTCCTCACCTCACCTAAGCAAACAATATAACTGTCCGGTGCCAGCGCCCTTGAGACGAAAAAGGCGTGTTGAGGACAGGAGGATTTCTGGCTCATCGTAACCTTTAAGGAGTGGAGATGAGCCAGAAATTCGATAACGCCAAGCCGTCATCCGAACGGCTTGTGAAGGACATTCGCCGGGCGGCGCGGCGATATCTTTCGGCCGAGGAGAAACTCAGTAACTGGAGGCGGCAGAATCGTCTTGAGCCAGCATCAATTCTACGCGCCGAATTACTCTGTCGTGGAACGCCAGGCCGACGGCTCGCTCACGCCGCTCCCCAGCAAGGAAATGAACGATCGGCAAAGCCATTCCGGCCTGACATTGGATTCTGTTCTGGGGATCCGCACCGGCGTCGATGGCGTTGTCTGGATGCTCGACAATGGGATGCGCAGCGGCGTCACACCCAAACTCGTCGGTTGGGACACCAAGACCGACAGACTGCGCCGCGTCATTTATCTGCCCGCTCCGATCACCCCCAAGGACGCCTTCGTCAACGACTTTACGGTGGACAGCCGGCACAACCGGATATTCATCGTCGATCCGGCGGGCGGCGCCAATGCGGCGTTCATCGTTGTGGACATCGAGACCGGCGCGGCCCGCCGCGTGCTGGAGGGGCATCAAAGCGTCGTTCCGGAAAAGGTCGATCGCGCACCCGTCTCCGACCTGTCGCGCCGGAGGCAGCTAGGCAGCTAATTGGCGTAGATCGGCCAACACCCTGTGTATCGGCATGCCTGGTTTTCGGCCCTCTCTGAGGCCATTGTGGTCGGCCATTTCGCCCCGGTCGAATCTACCTCCGGCGTTATGTGGAAAAAGGCGACATCTGGATTTTGTGCGGAGGCGCGATACTCATCCGCCGCAAGCGCAAGGAATTGGCGATCACGCTGACCGACGAGAGCGCCATCGCGGCGGCGGCGATCGTCGGCGATAGCAGGAGGCCGAAGAACGGATAAAGCGCGCCTGCCGCGATTGGCACGCCGAGGGCATTATAGAAGAACGCGAAAAACAGGTTCTCACGGATATTGTTCATCGTCGCCGACGAAAGACGGCGACCTCGAACAATGCCTTGGAGGTCGCCTTTTAGCAAAGTCACGCCCGCGCTCGCCATCGCGACATCCGTTCCGGTTCCCATGGCGATGCCCACATCCGCTGCCGCGAGGGCGGGAGCGTCATTGACCCCGTCGCCGGCCACGGCGACGATGCGCCGTTCCGTGCGCAGGCGCGCGACGATCTTCTCCTTGTCCTCAGGAAGGATTTCGGCCTCGAACTGGTCGATGTCCAGACTTTTCGCCACGGCTCGCGCCGTCGTCCAGTTGTCGCCGGTCAGCATCACGACTTCGACGCCGTCGTTTTGCAGCGCGCGCAATGCGGCTTGGGTCGTTGCTTTCACCGGATCGGCCCGTTTTGCGCCGCCTTCGTCTCTTGGCAAGATTGTGTCCCGATGCGCTATTTGGAACCCTCAGTACTCTGGCGCGTTTTCTCTGCAGCAACGATCGAAACCTCAGGAGAAGGTTATGAAAATCGACACGCCAAAACTCAGCAAGGCGGACATTGAGCGAGCGATGGTAACGCCATCTGCCGTGTTCGACACTCCTGCGGAAATCGTCGAAGCGGAGCGTCTCACGCGACCTCAAAAAATAGAAGTTCTAAAGCGGTGGGAGCTCGACGCCCGAGCCTTGCAGCGAGCGACAGACGAAAACATGACAGGCGGCGGACGTCCGCCTCTCGAGGAAGTCAACCTGGCGTTGTCGAAGCTTGATCCCGAAGGTAAGACGCCTGACGGTTTTGGCAAAGCGCCCACGAAAATTTGAAGGTCGATTGGCTCCTTGGCGCCGCCCCGCCCTTGATCAATGGACTCGTAATGAGTGTCACTGGTGTCCGGTTAGGAATCGA
>PLZT01000499.1 GCA_003152255.1 Methylocystaceae bacterium
TGCACTTCAACCTTGATTCCGCCTACTCTTTTCGGCGACCTTTTTTCTCGTCCGGTTGAACGGCAAGGGAACCGCCTTGCCGCTCCTGGCCGCGTTTCTGGTGGCCTTTAACCCAATCGCTTACGCTTTGTCTTTCACGTTCATGACGGATATTTTATTCTCGGCGCTGCTCACCATCAGCGCCCTCCTGTTCATCGCGTCGCTCGAGCGGGATTCGCCGACGCTGGCCGCGCTCGCGACCGCGGCCGCGCTCGCGGCGACATTTTCGCGTCAGCTTGGACTGTGCGTCCCTCTCGCTTATTTCCTCACGCGGCTGCTGCAGACGGGCGACTGGCGGAGGAAATTGGTTCCAGCCTTATTGCCGCTCCTCATCTGCGCGGCGTCGCTCTGGCTCTACAACGTTTGGCTCCGGGAGACAGGCAAGGCTCCCCCCTTCTATAACAAGCCCACCGACTTCTCGCTGGACCCGCTCCACATACTTCGGCAAATCAGCGTTAACCCCATTGTCGCGCTTCTTTATCTCGGCTTGTTCAGTCTTCCAATGCTCCTCCTGACCCGGCGTCCGACGGTCGTCCCCAACGCGCATCGATGGCTGAGCAGGGTTCCGCTCGCCGCCGCCACGGGCGCCGCCTTCGTCGCGATCGTCGCCATGGTCATCAGACAACGCATCATGCCTTTGGGCCATGACGTGATTGTTCAACAGGGGATCGGCCCGCTCGCGCTCCGTGACGCCACGGTGCTCGAACTGCCGAATGTTCCGCCTCTATCCTCCACGTTCTGGATCGCGGTCACTCTACTAAGCCTCTACGGCATGTTCGAACTGGCCTACCGCGTGGCGATCCACGCGGTGAATCTCGTGTCGACCTGGCGCCAGAAAGGGGTCGGGCCAAGTGAGGCGCCTGCTCTGTTCGCGGCGATAGCTATTCTCGCCTATCTCGCGCCGGTGATGGCGATCACCATGTTCGATCGCTACCTCGTTCCGCTTCTGCCCTTGACGCTGTTCTTTTTGACGAATGTCTCGGCGCCCGCCTCATTCGAGCGCCATCGCGTGTTGGCGGCCGCGACGCTTTGCCTGGCGAGCGCCGTCTTCACGGTGCTCGCGATGCACGACTACATGGGCTGGAACCGGGCGAGATGGGCCGCGATCGCGGACCTGGAGAAAGCAGGAGTCGCCGGCCCCGCCAATCTCGACGGCGGGTTCGAATACAACGGGCTGTTTTCTTATAGCCCATCCTACAAGCCGAGTAATGAGAAGAGCTTTTGGTGGGTCGACAAGGATGATTATCAGATCGCTTTCGGCCCAATCGCCGGGCTGAAGATCGTTAGGGAATACCCATACGAGACGCTGCTTCCACCCGCCACGCGCTCCATCCTCGTGTTGAGCAAGCAAGCCGAATAAAAATAGCCGCCCTGGCTCGGCGCCGCGCCAAATGCTTGCATCTTCGGCAAATCCCGCTATAACCCGCGCTTCGCGACGCCTCGGCCGGGGGCTGAACGGAAGCTTGGGATTTAATCCCAGGAGGGCGAAGCCGCCCGTCTTCCCGTGTTCCCGCCTTCGAACTTCCCTCATCGAGCCTTTCCAAGAAGGCTCGAAGGGCTCCGCGCCGGGGCGGGCCGCGTAGGTTTATGGAAAGGCTAAGAGAACATGGCTCTCTACGAGCATATCTATCTTGCCCGTCAGGATATTTCGCCGCAACAGGCGGAAGCGCTGACCGGGCAGTTCAAGAACATCATCACCTCGCTGGGCGGAACCGTCGGCAAGGTCGAATATTGGGGCGTCAAGTCCCTCGCCTACCGGATCAAGAAGAACCGCAAGGCGCATTTCACACTGATGAACATCGACGCTCCGCCGGCGGCGATCACCGAAATGGAGCGCCAGGAGAGCCTCAACGAGGACGTTCTGCGCATTCTGACGCTGCGCGTCGAGGAACTCGAAGAGGGCCCGTCGGCGCAGTTGCGCAAGCGCGACGACGACGGTGAACGCGGCGATCGCGGCGATCGCGGCGACCGTCGCCCCCCGCGTGGCGATAGGCCCGACCGCGGCGACCGGCCAGAGCGCCGTCCCCGCCGTGACGAAGGCGCGAGACCCGAAGGAGAGGCCATCTAATGACCACCGCAGCCCCCGCCGCCGGCGCGGCTCCCCGCCGCCCGTTTTTCCGCCGCCGCAAGTCCTGCCCGTTCACCGGGACGGGCGCGCCGAAGATCGATTACAAGGACACGCGTCTGCTCTCGCGCTATATCTCCGAGCGCGGCAAGATCGTTCCCTCGCGCATCACCGCCGTCTCGGCGAAGAAGCAGCGCGAACTGGCCAAGGCCATCAAGCGCGCGCGCTTCCTCGGCCTGCTGCCCTACGTGATCCGCTAAGCCGAAACGATCATCCGACATTCGCGGCCGCGCCAAAAGCGCGGCCGTTTTTATTCGAGCCGCTTGCCCAGCCGCCCCGCCAGATCCTGAATGAATTGCCAGGCCACGCGGCCCGAACGGGCGCCGCGGGTGATCGACCATTCCAGCGCCTCGGCGCGAATGGTCTCGGCCGGCGCCTCCAGCCCGAAATGCCTGACGTAGCCGAACACCATGTCGAGATAATCGTCCTGGCCGCAATTGTGGAANNTCGCGCGGCACGAGGTGCCGGCGGTTGGAGGTGGCGTAGAACAGCACATTGGCGGGACGCCCCTCGACGCCGCCCTCGAGCGCAGTCTTCAAGGATTTGTAGCTGGTCTCGGGACCATCGAACGAGAGGTCGTCGCAAAAGACGATGAACTGAAACGGTTTTTCGCGCAGCGCCGCGAGCAGGACGGGCAGGCTCTCGATGTCCTCGCGGTGAATTTCGACGAGCTTTAGCCGCCCCTCGCCCGCCAGCGCGCCATGCGCGGCCTTGACCAGCGAGGATTTGCCCATGCCGCGCGCGCCCCATAGCAAGGCGTTATTGGCCGGCAGCCCTTGCGCGAAGCGTCTGGTGTTGGCCAGCAGCAGATCGCGCGGGCGGTCGATCCCCTCCAAAAGTTCGAGTCCGACGCGGTTTACTTTCGCCACCGGCGCGAAGCTCGCGCTGGCGGCGCGCCAGACAAAAGCCTCCGCGCTCGAAAAATCGGGCGGCGGCGGCGGCGGCGGCGCGAGCCGCTCCAGGGCTTCGGCGATGCGCACGAGCAGGGCGGCGTCTGGTTCGGACATGAGGAAGCGGGGCCTTTTCGCGTGAGCTTTGGGCTGTTTTAGTGGCTAAAATCTGGCGCTTGCAACTCGATTTGTTCGATGCGCGCGTCATGGGCGCTGCTCGATCTACAACTGAACCAAATCCGCGTAACAGCCACGCTGGAATGCTGATTGACATGCTCCATCCTACGAATCGACCTTGAACGCGATCCGGTGGCGAGCGGCTTGGGTGTCGCCGTTGTCTCGAGACCATCATGAGAGGTGAAGTCATGAAGATCGTGGCCGGCGACCGCCGCGGCGCAGCGCCAATGCCAGCAAATCGAAGCCGGCCAAGCTCCTCGCGGTGTTCGTGGTGGACACGAACGAGACGGAACTGACGATCCCATTCGGGAACCGAGATTTGATGGTCACACGGATCCGCACAAATGGGAACCGGCACGGGCGCCGTCGGCGCGACGTCGACCCTCGACAGCGGCTGATGGAGCCCCGAGGTCAGAACAGGGGCCAGCCCTAGGCGGAGGTGAACTTGATGGCGCGAGTCGCGATAATCACGGGAGCCAGCCGGGGAATCGGCGCGGCGACCGCATCAATTCTAGCCAAACGTGGGTGCCGGGTGGTCGTCAACCACCGCGCCAGCGCGCCACAGGCCGAGGAGGTGGTGGCGGCCATCGCCGCGGCCGGCGGCGAAGCCGTGGCGATTAAAGCCGATGTCACCGCGCCTAACGACGTCACCGCGATGGTCGAAGAAATCGATCGGCGGTGGGGTGGGACGGACGTGCTCGTGCACAACGCGTTGACGCCGTTTGTCGTCACCTCGTTCGCCGAGCTGAGCTGGGAGCAGCTCGGGGGCAAGCTGGACAGTGAGCAGATGCACCAGCCGGCCTTGTGACCGAGCCGTTGGAACCAGGGCTTGGACGGAAACTTGATATTCAGTAAAGAAATTCCTCCTCAGACCTTGAGGCGAAAGCCATTGGCGCAATCTCTTCGCGCCGGAATTCCGCTGTGCTCGCCTCGCGACTACGAGCAACCTGAAAGAATCACGCTTCAGTATAGGTCCTGACCCTAGAGCTCCCGCGGGGGGACCGGAGCGTCGCAGCGTGCGGCTCCGCGTATTTCTCCGAGCTCAGCTTTTTTTGCTGCGAGCGGCCGCGCCTCCTCCACCGTGGCGAGCTGTTTTGTTACGCGTGTTGTGGCCATTTTCATCCACAAGTTTGCGCCATCGAGCCAGTCGCTCGGGTTCCAATGTTCCGTTGATTACGGCGGCCTGAACAGCGCAGCCGGGTTCATGGGCATGAGTGCAATCGCGGAACCTGCAAAGCGGGGCCAGCTCCGTAATTTCCGCGAACAGGGTGCTGACGCCATGGGCCGCATTGCCGATGTGGAGCGCGCGCATTCCCGGCGTATCAATCACCCAGCCACCGCCCGCGATGGCGTGAATCGAGCGCGAGGTCGTAGTGTGGCGTCCTTTCGCGTCGCTTTCGCGAATCTCCCCGGTTTGCTGAGGCGGCGACTGCATCGTCCCCGCCAGAATATTGACCACTGTCGATTTGCCAACGCCAGAGGAGCCGACCAACGCCACAGTCTTCCCCATCCCGCACCAAGGGGCTAATGCAGTCGCGGCGTCACGGGAATGAGGGGACAACGTCACGACGGCCAAGCCGCGTTGCAGGGTTGCGGCCTTTTGTTGATAGGCCTTCACATCATCCGTGACGTCGACCTTGGTCAGCAGGATCACGGGATTGGTCCCCGCTTGATTCGCCAACGCCAGATAGCGCTCCAGCCGGGCCGGGTTGAAGTCAGCGTTACACGAAGTGACGATCAACAACGTATCGACATTGGCGGCGGCAAGCCGCGGGGTCTTCGCCCCTTCGTTATGCCGTTCCAACACTGTCTTGCGACTCAGTCGACGGTGCAGCACGTGGGTTTGAGGATCGACAAGCGCCCAATCGCCAACAGCAAAATCGCCGGTGTTGGCGTGAACAGGAAGGGTCAGTTGGATGGGGCCTGTTTGAGATATCGCCGTCAGGCGGGCGCGGTGAACCGAGGCGATACGGCAAGGATCAAAGGCAAAATCTTCGAGCTGACGCTGATCCTCAAAAAAATCAGACCATCCAAGATTTCGCAGAGAAATCGAGCGGGCTGAATTGGACGAGCCTGTCACCATTGCGCCGGCGGGCGCTCATTCGTACGAACCCGCGCGCCGACGTGGGTGTCAATGGGGTTGAGCGTAACTGTCGCCGTTCCTGAGGCAAACAGCTCCGCGGTTTTCGGCTTCATCTCGACATCCTCAAATCCGGCCGGCGCACGAACGCGCACTCGCCGCCGCCAAAATGCCATATGGAAAAGTGTCGCGGGAGGTTCGGAATCTACTCAGGCCCGGTTGCGTCACGCGACCTCCGCCGGACCTGGTTGAAACCCCGCGGCGAGGCGTCAATCCGAGGGCCTGAGGGGCCATCCTCGCCCGTGACGGCGTTGGCCTCCGTGGGGCACTTGCCCCCCCGGTTCAATGATGATCTAGAGTTCGGGCACAAGGGCCTGACCGGGCAAGAGCAACATTCGTTGGTTGGCGGGATCGCCAGCGCATCAAGTCTTCCCTCGGCCGCTGCGATCACCCCTTTCGCCACGTTTTCCCAGCCGTAGTGGCGGGCCGCCTCCTTAGCCAGCGCGAGCCTAGCGCGCTTACGCTCGGCGTCATCGAGGGTGAGCCACGCGACCAGCTTGGCGGCGATTTCTTCCACCGCTCCGAGCCCGATTTCGAACGAGAGCAGGAGCCGTAGCTGTTCAGGCAGCGCGGGCGCTAGCATGGCGCTGACCTCGGCCATTCCCGAGTGCCGCGCGGACAGCGGCAACACACCACAGGCAGCCGCTTCGGCGGCTACCATGCCAAATGATTCGGGAAAGGTGCTCGGCATCACCAGCGCCTCGCAGACCGACAGCAGGCTGGGTAGGTCGTCGTGCTCAATCCGTCCAGTGAAGTGAATGCGCGCGGCCGCCGCGGGCGCGACGCTAAGCCACTCTTCCCCCGCGCTTTGAAGGAAGGCGCCCAGATATTTTAGTTTGCCCGCGGGCCCGCCCTCGAACTCACGTCCCCGAGCCGCGATCTCGTACAGCGTCTCAAGGTCCCTGTGACCAAGCGCGTCCACGAACCGGCCCAGTGCGTCCCGGTACGTCCCGAATCCGACGACGACCAGCCGCGCCTCCGGCACCCGCGCCACGACGAGCGGCCAAGCGGCGAGGAGCAAGTCCACGCCCTTCGAGACGATTAGCTTCCCAACGTAGCTGACGATACGGTCACAGCGCGAATCGAGCTTACGGAGCGCCTCCGCCGCGCCAATCTCACCGCCCCAGGCGGCTGTCTCACCGCGCCCGAGCTTGTCGGCCAGCCGGGTCAAGCCGACGGCGGCCTCCTCGCGCGGGCGAGGGTGGAAAGAGTTCGCGTCCACTCCCGGCGGACCGAGCCGCGTTCGCTCCGGCAGCGAGGGCTCATCAGAAAGCACCTCCCACAGACTTTCAGCCGTGTGGCGCGAACCCACCAGTACGCCCGACGCGCCCCGAATGCCTTCTAACGCGTAAGGGAGAAAGCGCTCTGGATGCGGTCGAACTGTGTATTCCAGCGCGCTTCCATGGATCTTGACGGCATAAGGCGCTCGGCCTTCCAGACCGCGCGCGAGGATAACAGGACCCATCACCAAATGGTTGGCCAGGGCAATATCCGGGGGCGGCATGCAACGGATCGCGGCGACGTTGACAGCGAGGTAATGGCCGAGAGCGGCCTCGTCCAGTTCCGGGAAAGGCAAAGCATCGAAACCTTCATAGTGATCGGCCACGTATACGGGAAGCACCCGTCCAATGTCGGGCACATGAATTGTCACGCCTTCCACTTCCCGTGCCGCCCGGTCTTGGCAGAACAGGTGCACCTCATGGCCCAATGCAGCCAGCGCTCGCGCTAGGTTGGCATTATAGATATTGCTGCCGGTGCCGCGCAGCAGGTAGCCGTGGAAGATCAGGATCCGCATGGAGCGCCTCTATTGTTGCTAACGGTCCCATAAACACCTAGCTGCTCGGCCTCCGACAGCGTTCGCGGCGCGGACATTGTCGCGCGGCGAGGAGGAGGGCGACCGTGGCGGTCTCTTATTCCTTGAGCGATCTTGGACCGCTGACGAACGGACTGTCCCGAAGATAAAATCGCAGGAGGCGGTTCGCATCCCGCGAAACGCCGATCCTAATGCTCTGCCCGATTTCGCTGGGTTCGCGGTCACCGCGTCCGAGCCATAGAGGGCCTTCTCGGCAAAGATCGAGCCCATCGAGCGAACGATCAACCCGCAACGCCGCGGTGAGCCTTCCTGGTCCTCGCGCCAAGTCGCGCAAGCGCTCGACGCCGCGATTTAGCCGCATGATCGGGATGCCTTCGAGCGGCTCGAGCGCCCTGATCAGGACGCCGGCTCCGATCCCGGGCGTCTCGCTCGAGACATTCAGCATGTAGGAGCTGCCGTAGGCGAGATAAATATAGGCGTGCCCACGCTCGAGAAACAGCGAACGATTACGCCCGGTCATCCCCCGGTAGGCGTGCCCGGCGGCGTCGCCGACGATATACGCCTCGGTCTCGACAATACGGCCGCTGGCGACGCCTTCTGGCGACTCCCGCACCAATACCTTGCCAATGAGATAGCGGGCGAAAGAGACCGTATCAATCGGCAGCTCCATGCGAGCGAGCGGCGGATGGCCATCCTTGCGGCGGCCATGTTCAGGCCATCTGCTCGACCCATTGCGCGCGCGAAGGCCCGGGCTCGAACGGATCGCCGAAATACTGGGTCTCGCGGGCCACCTTCCCATCGAGGAACTCCATGATGCTCACGGTGTAAGACGGCCGCCCGTCATAGGTTAGGACAAATTCAGTGACCCAGAGGTCGCCCGCGCCAATAATCCGCCGCACCGTGAAGCGTTTCCGGTTCGGCTGCGCCGCGCGAGACGACTGAATCTTCCGCCGCCCGCGGATGCGCTCGCTCGATTGAGGATATTCGAGCACCGCGTCCTCGCGGTAAACCTGGTGCTCCCCCTCGAAGTCGTTCGCATCGGAGGCGGCCCAGTGGCGATCCAGAGCGGCTCGAATCTGTCGGTCTTCCATATCAAATCTCCTTGATCACCGCCGTCGATGTCGAGCCCCGAAAGTCGCTAGCCCGTCTTATTCACCCGA
>PLZT01000595.1 GCA_003152255.1 Methylocystaceae bacterium
CGTTAAGTCCGACAGACTGCTAGTCGGCGACGCCCTTCGCCAGCGCGGCGACAAAGGTACAGCGCATTGGCTGGTCAGCGCAAGGTTTGTAATTTTCTTTACGCTTCGTTGGAGGAACCATAAACGCGCCTCCATTCATGCCGCTCAGAGTCCCAATTTTCCGGAATATTGACTGCGCGAGGCAACGTCATGGGTGAAGATTGAACGCCCTCTATCTCTGATTTGTCAGCAGCACTGCGAGAGGGATTCCCAAAGCTCTCCGGTGAGACGAATCCATACTTCCCCCTCACCGGTTCCGCCGGTGCGAGGTTAACCTAATGCGAGCTTTGTGCCGAATCGATAGCGGTTTGCATCTATGTTCTGAAAGCAGCGGCGTTTGATCCCGCATCCCCCGCGCCGGCCCATGGGGTTGTGTCGGCGCGAAACTCGTTTTATGGAACGCCAATTCCCGAACCTGCGCAACGCGCGGCGCCGACGACTACCTTCATACGCGTTGCCTTCGCGCAACCACAGCGAAGATCAAAAAAAGTTCTCCCCGCCGGCGCGCCTCAATAACCTTTCAACACATAGAACGGCGCTTGCTCGGTTCCCCAGCGCTGCATGCCGGGCTGAACGGCGACGCAACGGCGCGTGCGACCGTTGGCCTCTTTGCAATCGCCGAATTCAATTTTCAGCCCCTGCGCCCGCATATTCTGCGCGACAGATTCCATGGTGGCGGCCTCGCCGCGCAAGTCAGCTTTTTCCTGCTCAAGGCTCGCGATCTCCGAACGCTGCCACGCGAGCGCAACCCAAACGCCGACGGCAACCAGCATCACCGCGCCGATCGCGCTCACAGCCATGATCGCGAGCATCCGGTTCGAAAACCGCTCCGCCTTCTCGTCGAGGCTCATGCCGGCGCGATGCGCTTGGCCGATCACCGCCACGACGTCGGCCATCACCGGGCGAAGAGCGGCGCGCGCCGCATCGCCGACAACAGCGCCCGCGCCCGCAAGGCTCTCCCGAACCTCCTCGCGCACGGCGCCGGCCCCGGCTTGTTCGGCGCGCGGGCCAAGCTGCTCTGCTTCCGCCTGAAGTTTCTTCAAAACCCCGGTGCCATACTGGATCAGCCGCGTGATATTCGCGAAGTTCTCCGCATGCGCCGCGACCCCCTTGTCGAGCGCGGCTTGTGCGGCTTCGGCGTGAACAATCATCGCGCCGATTTCTTCCATCCTCGCGCCGCCGTCTGACTCGTTTCCCATGCTGGCCTCCAATCCATCTTATAAAAATCAGCGTTCATGCCCGTGATCGTGGGAATGCTGCCGCATAACTTCGCGCTCGCGGCTCTGCTCTTTGAGCAGTTGCTCTTCCGCCAGCCGCTCTCGTTCCGCCTCGGCCCGCACGCGCTCGGCCTCAATGGCGCGGCGCGTTTCCGCCTGCGCAAAAGCTTCGCGGGCTTTGGCGGCGCCCTCCGCCTTGTAGAAGGCGAGCTTCGCCTCCTGGGCGATAGCCTGCATCCGCTCGGCATCGAGGGACGGCGCAGCCTGCCGCCGCTCCCTCTCTTGCGCTTCTCGCGGCGCCGACGTTTGCGCGCGCTCCTCCTGACGCTCTTCCGCGACCTCTCGCGAGCGAGCGAACGCGGCTTTCGCGGCCTCGCCATACGCACGCAGCTTCTCGCGGTCGGGCGCCGCGCGCTGCTGTGTTTCTCTCGCGGCGCCCTCCAGCGACAATTCGGACGGGCGCGCGGCGCTTTCGCCCTCTCGCTCCTTCGCGCGTTGCGCGTCGCTCTCGGCGCGGACGGGAACCACGATCTCGCTCGAAACACCGAGCCGATCCGCCATGCCGCGCTGCTCGGCAAAATCCTTGGCGTAATCGAGCGTCGTCTCCTTCAGGCCGGGCCGGCCAAGCCGCTCCGATAGTCCCTGCAAATCCTTGAACTCGTCGCGGCCGGCGTAAAGCGTCGCCTCCTCGCGGTGGCGAGTCATCGCGACATAGGTCAAATGCCGGTCCATACTGCCGGAACTCAGCACATAGGCGCGATCGACCGTCGCCCCCTGCGATTTGTGAATCGTCGTCGCATAGCCGTGATCAATCGATGCGTAATCCGCTGTCGACACGGAAACCTCCCGCCCGAGCCCCGGCCCCCGCGCATTGTCGAGCCGCGCCACAAGCCGCCCTTCCTCGGCCTCTTGAACCGTTCCCAGCATCCCGTTTTTAACGCCAAGATCGCGATTGTTCTCCAAAAACAGCACGCGGTCGCCGACGGCAAATCGCCGCTCGCCGTCGTTCGTCGCATAGGAGCGCTCGCCCAATAGCTCGCCGCCCTCCTGACGGGCGGCGCGGATCGCCGCGTTCAACTCCCGAACGTCGGCGCGCCGATGCGCCAGCACGCTCCGCGAGCCGTCCGGTCGCTCGGACATGTCCTTCAAAACATCCCGCACGATCTCCCCGCGCGCCTCGTCCCGCGTCTGCGAAAATCGCACCCCGTCCCTCTCGCCGTAAGCCTCAAGCCCCCCGCTGGTCCGATGCCGCGCAAAATCCTGTGACGCCTGACGCTGCCAATCCTCCCCCTGCCGGCGAACGCCCTCCAGCTCGGCGAAGCCGACCCGCTCCGCGACGGCCCGGAACGCCGCCCCCGCCTGGATCGGCTGCAATTGCTCCGGATCGCCAACGAGAACGATCTTTGCGCCGGTCCGCTCGGCCTCGCCGATGAAGCGCGCCAATTGCTTCGACGAAACCATTCCGGCCTCGTCGACCACCAAAATATCGCCAGAACCCAATTCCCCGCGCCCGGCCTGCCAGCCGTAATCCCACGACGCCAAGGTGCGAGAGGCGATCCCGGAAGATTCTTCGAGACCCTCGGCGGCTTTCCCGGACAAAGCCGCCCCGTGAACGACAAAACCCTGCGCCGCCCATGCTTCGCGCGCGGCGGACAGCATGGTGCTCTTGCCCGCTCCCGCCAGTCCGACGACGACGGCGAGCTGCTCCTCCCCGGTGATATGGCGGACAGCCTCCTGCTGTTCGTCGGAAAGATAAGAGCGCGACGCCAGCGCCTCCTCCACATGGCTCTCGCCGACGCCATGGCCCCGCGCCGCGCTCATCCGGTCGGCCGACAACACCATGCCGCGCTCGACCTCGACCATTTCCCGCGTCGAATAGCGGGCCAGCTCCAGCACCTCCCCACTCGCGGCGCGAACCTCCGGCGCCAGCTCCACAAGAGCCTTTGAGCCCATGGCCCGCGCGAACGCCCCCTGAAACTGCTCCGACTGGTCGATATAGCGATGCAGCGCCCGCGCGACGTCGCGCCGGTCGAACACGCTTTTCTCGCCGGTGATGATCGAAAGAACCTGTTCCGGCTTTTCCCGGATCGATTCGGCGTTGCGCCGCGCCGCCTCGCTGTCCAGACGGCTCCGCGACACCTCCTGACCGCGCCGCTGCATCTGCGTGGCGTGGACGCCCATATGCTCGGTCGGCTCAATCTCCAGCCCGCGCTCCATATGCGAGCGATGATCGATCTGAATTTCCAGTCCAGCTCGCGCCAGATGCTCGTTGGCGGTCTGCTCCCACGATTGCCGGATTTCAACGAGCTGAACCTGCGTCAACGGCAGATTATTCGCCGCGAGCCATTTGTTCTCCCGCTCGATGGCCGTCTTGTCGCCAAGCCCCTCGGAATTGACAGCCCGCGTCGTCATCATCAGATGCGCGTGAAAATTGCGGCCGTCGGTTTCGCCGGCGCGAAACGAAGCTTCGCCGCCATGCGGGGCATGGATAGCGAAATCGACCGCCGTCCCGTGCCGATCGGCCAGCCCCTGCGCGAACTCTCGTGTTAGCTCCAGCCGCTGTTCCGCGTTCAACTCATGCGGCAGCGCGACCTCGAATTCGCGGGCGACCCGCGCATCCATACGATTTTCGCTCTGCTCGGCGGCATTCCACAAAGCCGAACGATCCAAAGCCCATTCCACGTCAGCCCCCTGCGCAACGACGATCTCGCAATGCTCGACGCCCTGCCGCCGGGTAAAATCATGCGTCAGGCCGTCGCGCTCATTGGTGAGGCATTCCGCCGAACGATAGGCGGACGCCGCCACGGCGCTTCGCCCCGACGCGCGGCTGATGGGTTTCATGCTGAGATGGTAGATCGCCAATCAAAACCGCCAAATCACTTTACCGATAGCTTGGCAGTCTAACCGCGCCTGAGTTGCGAAGCAACTCGTAAGTGCGCCCTTAAACATCCTCTCGCTTCGCTCTGGACGTTTCGGTGTTCGCACTGTGGCTGGCGTTCCGGTGAAATTGCTAGGTCCGCGCGTGACAGTTGGATTTCATTGTCGGAAGCGGAAATAAGTCAGCGATTTGTGAACACATCTTGGCAGAGGTCGAGGTTGCGCTTATGGGTTGTCGCTCCAGAAACGATTTCAGAAAGAAGCGCTCATGGCCCGCAAAAGCATTGCCGAACGAATTGCTCAACTCGATGCACAGAAGAAAGCCCTACAAGCCCGCATAGGAAAACAGGAGCGCGCCAACGACACAAGGCGAAAAGTTCTGCTCGGCGCGCTCGTTCTGCATAGATTGGAAAACGCCGGTGACGCCGAGTTCTCGAAGCGCCTTGGTGACTGGTTGCGCCGCGAGCTGCCGGGCTTCCTCACTAGAGATTCCGACAAGGCGCTTCTTGCCGATCTGCTCGGTCAAGCCGATGTTTCCGCGACGCCTTATCCCGATCGTAAGCAAGAGGCGGTGGCGCCAGCGTTTCCGGCTGCTGGAAGTTCTGGAAGTCAATTCGCGGTGCGTCCCGACAGCGTCGACCTTTGATAGTCGAGCCCCTGCCCTCCGTTCGATATCTCGAACGGTTCTCGCTGCCTTACTTGATCGAAAAGCTTTTTCGCGGTGTAGCCGCGTTTTCAACCTCTCCCGAAGGCCGCTTCTTTCGGCTTTTTGGAGAGGTTTTTGGAATGTTGACCGCGTGAAACGCGGTCTCCGCAATAGGTTCGTTTAGAACCTCTATCCGTGGACTCCATTTTTTTGGACCCTCCCCCCTGGGAAGCGGAAGCGTCGGCGTTTCCTCGGCCGGCGCTCGAATTTTTCCGACCGCGCTCGATCCAACCAAGCCATTCGCGCGAGACGATCCGCACGACATTGGAGAGGTTGGGCCGCTTGTCGCGCCGCCGCTCCTCGATGGTCAGATAGCCGTGGCCGGCCGCCTCGTGGATGGCGTTGCGGGCGGTGGTGATCCCGACGCCCGCGCGGGCCGCGAGCTCCCCAAGGGTGAGCGTGCAATGCCGCTTGGCCCGCGCCTCGTCGGCGACAAGCCGCAGGACGGCCAGCTCCCCCGTTGTGAATTGGCTGGCGAGCTGCGGCGGCATGGGGCCGGATGCCGCCAAAAGGCGCCGGCGCTCGATCGACGCCCGCCGGTCGGGCGAAGGCGCCGCCTTCCGCTTTGGCGGAAAATGGCTCGAGCGCCCCTGCCCCTTCGCCTGCGCCGCCACATGCGGCGCCCGCTGCGCCACGGTGTCGACCCCGCGCACCTCGCGCTTCTGGGCCTCGATCGCCTCCGCCAGCGCCTGGGCCTGCTCGTCCGAGACTTCTTTCGCTCCCCATCGCTGCCAGACGGTGCGGGCGAACCCGTCCAGCGCGGCAAGGGATTTCGTGCCGCCGATGGCGGTCAGTATTTCAATAGCGGTCATAGCTTTCCCGTTCGGGTTGATCGCTCAACCCGCCCAGAAGGGGCCAAAAACCGGCGCAAACGCTCCCGTTAGCGGAAACGATGTTTCCGCTTGACTTGGGATCTGATTTCAGGGAAATTCGTGGCTGCAATGCACATGAATTCCCCGGTTCGCCGGGACACCGGCCCGCCTCCACGGCGGGTTTTGTGTTTCTAGGTCGTGTTCCTCTGTTAAAGATCGCCCTAGCCTATACCGATTCGTCGGACACCGGCAATTAATCGCTCCGGGGGAGTGAACATAGCAAGGCGTGAGCGCGCCATACGTGGTATAGTGACCCCGTGAGCACAAAAGACTTCCACGCAGAAATCGTAGATCGGTTGAGAAATTCGGGCGCCACACGCGCTCAAGTGGCGATGGCTCTCGCGGTCTTGCAACAAATCCGCTGGTATTCGATTGGACCGCAATTGGACCTTTGCAGCCGCACGGGCAAAGAAATCGGCGACGAACTCGGCATACGATCGCAAGATTTTTCGCCTTGCCTCGCACTGCTTGAAAACGTCGGCGCAATCACGCGCTTTGCGGACGGCCGTGAGAAAATAATCTGCCTCTCGCCTGAATACGCGGAAGCGGAGGCCAGTCGAAACCGGTTCCGTCAAATAACTCTGCCGCTGTTCGCTCCCGGCGGCTCGTATCAATTCAAGGCCGGGCTGACTAATTTAAAAGGATTCTGGAAGCAGTTTCGGAACGACCTCGCGAACCTCCTCACCTCACAAAAATAGACAGCTTATGGCCACTTCTGCGCGCCATGCAGGACGCGGATAATTTCGACGCGCTCGGGCTTCTGCCGCACACGATAGACGACGACAAAGGGCGTTCGGGCGATCACGAGCTCGCGGGTGCCGGCGGCGCGCCCACGCCGGCCGATTTTAGGATACTCGCTCAAGAGCACATCGGCGCCCTGCCGGATGGCGAGCGCCATTGTCAGGGCGCCGCGCGGGCTTTCCGTTTCGATATGATCGAGGATGATGTCGAGATCGGCGTCGGCGTCGTCCTGCCAGAGGACGGGAACGCTCACGCGCCGGTCCCTTTCAGGCGGGCGATGCGGGCGTCGAGCTTCGCCATGACGCTTTCATGAGAAAACCACTGCGCCTCGCCGCTGTCGGCGCGCGTCAGTGATTTTTCGACTTCCCCCCGGAACCAAGCGTCGTGCTCGCCGGCTTCGTGCTTTTGCTTCATGCGCGCGGCCTGATCGGGACGGCGACGCCGATCCGCGTCCGGCTCGTGATTGAGCGCGTCGACCTCGAAGCGGGCGACACCCAGCTCTTCGCGCACGAAGGTCGCGGCGGTCGCGAGGTTGCGCCACAGGCGCGGCTTGCGAGCGCGCTGCGCGGCGACGGCGCGTTCGAGGGCGCCGTAGCGCACGAGGATGGCCCAGCCGCCCGGCTGGCCGAGGACGGTCGCGCCGCGAATAGCGTGGGCCTCGACGAGGCTCTGAACAGCCTTTCCGTCGATCGTATCGGGCAAGGTGGAGCTGGGGACCATTTTTCGGCCATGGAGTTTTAGTGAACGACGCAGAATTATTTAGTAGACAGCCGGGAAAGTCCAGCGGCTTCTGCGGTTCCAGTTCCATAACGCCCGTTCAGCGAATTTCGTCATTACGGGCCTCTAAACCAGCGACTGTAACGCTCCGACAAGATATCGATTAGATACTTTTATAATATCTAATCGATATCTTTATAATATCCGATTACGATTCCTCGCGCGCCAGCTTTTCCGCGATCGCCTGTAAAATCCAGGTATTGCGTGGGAGCTTGACTGGGCCAGCGGCGCGGGCTCGCTCAAGACGCTCGAACAGGTCGCTGCTCGGAAACTTCAACGGATGCTGAGCCGCTTTGATGACTGAGGCGTCCTCAGCTTTCCTGGCGACGCTCCCGCCCTTTTCGACAAACGCCAGCAACTGGGCCGGGGTTGCCTCTGTTCCCTTCTCACGGCTCGGCTTACGGCTGATGCTCATGGGCTTATGCTCCCTTCAACTTGGATATTTTTTTGATATCGAAAAGATATCCAAATAATTTCCCCACCTCCTCATTGGCCTTCGCGTCATGCGGACGAAGCTCCACAACGGCCAGCCCTTGCGAGGCGGCGTTGGCGAAGGCCTTCCGATTGCCCAAAGCAGTCGTGATGAACTCCAGCGCCGGCTTGCTGGCTAGAAACTCGGCCGCCTCGGCATTGTCCTTGCCCTGAGCGTCGGCGCGGTTGATGAACGCCAGCGCACGCAAGTCCGGATTGATGCTCCGCGCCTCCTCAATCAACTCGGCCACTTTGTCGAGCGTCCACACGTCAAATGAGCGCGGCGCGAACGGCACCAGATAGGTATCGCAGATCGCCAGCGCGGCACGCTGGCTGGCCGTGTCTCGGCCGCCGGTATCGATGACCACTTCCTGATACTTGTCCGCGAGCCGTTTGACTTCGGTCAGCACGTTGCGCCCGGTGACGGCGACGCAGGTGTACCCGGCTCCGCCCGGCCGCGTTTCGTTGCGCATAGCGGTGAAGTCGGTTGATGTTTCCTGGTCGTCGGCATCGACCAGCAAGACGTCGCGGCCGGCGGCGGCGAGCATGACGGTCAGATTTGTGGCGACGGTGGACTTGCCAGAGCCGCCCTTGGTGCCTCCCACAACGGTGATCATACCGGATATCCTTCCCATCTCTGATTCATATGGAAAGGATATCCTAAAGATATGAATTTAACATCCGATTAATATCGATTAGGAATCTTAAATGGCCAGGCTGTGGCTGCACGAGCCCCACATAATGGGACGCCTGCGTATCAGCAACTTTGGCCCTCGATCGAAGCGCTGGCAGAATCCAAAATCGTCATGCGGGAAGGGTGGCCGCGCGACATGCTTTTGAAAATATCTTTTGCATAGCGCGAGGCCTTGGAAACGCTGGGGCAGCGGAACCATGCAAAAGGTTTGATATCTGCACGTTAAGCGCAAAATGGCGCTCTCCTCGTCGGCATGTCCGCTACCGAATGGACTACAGACGGCAAAACCGCGTGCTCCGTCCCCGCAGCTCATGGCGCTAAATGCCGAGTAGGCCCGGGGAATTTCACCCCGAGCCTCTCACAGAACCGGACTTGATACTCTCGCATCATCCGGCTCGTGCCATCGCACGAAGGCTGCCGCCTTCCGCTGAACCGTTGGACTCCTCCCAGCATGACCGGTTGGTCCAATTTCAACGGCGATGACCTGCCCCCTTCGCTCCACGAGCATTACACCCGCTTCCTAGCTACTACGGAGCAGTCCGCCCCTCGCCAGCGCATCGGTACTTTCGGCCTCGCGGTGGGAGCCGCTTGCGCCTTTTCCCTTGGCATCGCAGGCAAGGTTCTCACGTTCCATACAAGAGCCTGATTGAGCTTCGCGCCGCCCTACATGCCGGATGCCGCTTGGGCAGTCTCAGGGCGTCCCCCAAGCTGATCCCGGAGGAAGGGTCACTCCCCGGTTCTGACATCGCCTAATCCGCTTTCGACACTTCATCGACGGTTTGCTTGCGCTCGCCTCTCTCAATCGTGCCTGCCGAAATCTTGTTCCGACTTTTCCGCAACGTTCACCACCATCGCTTTTGTCGACAGCAGCTTGCGGCGGCTTGAGATCAACACCTGATTGCCGACCTCGAAGGGCCTTCCTTCATCTCTCATACAGTTGCGCGCCGCCGTTTGGACCGGCGACGCTCGTGACACAAGACCCAAGTCGGACCTTCCGCATCGATTTCGATGCCCGCACCTTCAGAGGCCTTCCCCGGACCGATCTCACGGCCCCACAAAGTCTGCACGATCAAAGGGTCACAACGTCGGCACTCGCGCCGCGCGCAGATTTTCCCGAGCGAGATGCACGAGCATTTCGCTCGTCGCTTCGTCTGACAACCAGTTGTCGACGCGGGGATGCCTCATCTTGGATCGCGGACTACCTTGGTAAATCTTGTAACAGGCAGCAAGATATTGTGGCAGGTTCAGGAAGTCGCCTACGCCTGCGGAAATGTGGTAGTTGTGCAATTTAAACAGATAACTTCCAGGCACCCCCAAGCGTTCGGCAATGGGCGGATAAATGGGGAAAATCTCGCTGCGTGCGAGATCGTGAATAGCGTAATATTCGAAGTCGAGTTCCCGCGCTGTCAATCCAGCTTTGGCGAAGAGCTTCTTGGCGATATCGAAGAGCACAAAGCCCTTCGGGTGAACGGAGCTATACATGAAGACGCCGCGCCGCGCCCAGGTCAGCAGCTCGAAACTCAGATCCATGTCGAAGTTCAGCTTCGCGTAATTAAAGAGTTCGTGCGCTGCGCCGTCCCACATGTTCAAATAGCCGACGGCTTCAAAAACATTTTGATTGAACAACGCATTGGCTTCTTCCAGCGAGAGGCCCTTGTGGTAAGCGAAAACGCCCAACGCGGACTGATACGGTCCGAGCGGACCATCCAGTTGTGCGTTATTATGCGTCTCGTCGAGCAAATAGATGAGATCAGGATGAAAGGCCTGAAAAGTTATGGCTGGAAACAAGATCAAATTGTCGAAGAGGGCGCGCAGTTCGTGGATGCCGCCGTTCTTGAGATGACCGGGCGGAAATTCATGCGAAAAAACGTAATCATAATTACTCAAGGTCTTCGCAAACAACTCAATCGTAGCGAATGATTTTCCGATCGCCGAAAAATGATCGACCGTCGCGCTAGGATCGAGCAGCTTCATCGCATAGGCGACGCCGTAGGCCTGGCAGTTGCCGATGACGGCAATGCGCGGCCCGGTTCGAGCTTGGGGCACCCCTAACAATTTAGCGAGATGGGGCGCGATCAGATTGCGATGCCAGGAGCGTATGATTTGTTTGTCTATTTGCGAAAACATGAGGGCTTTGCCATAGGGAATTCCGTAAGCCAAGGGCGACATCCTGTCGCCTGCGGCGGTGGATGACACGCCGCCGGGCGACGTTTATGTTCTTAGTGGCAAAATAATAATTTTGCGAGGGCAAGGCAAATAGTCCAGATGGAGACCAAACTCATGGCGGAGAATCCGTACAGCTCACTGCCAGACCATCGTTTCTGGCGTAAGGCAGTGACGGCAGTGCCGCCGTTCGCGCTCGATCCCGTCATTGCAACGCCCTTCAGGATTTCGCGAGAAGACAAAGTGGCGACGGCCGGCAGTTGCTTTGCGCAGGAGATCGCCCACCGCCTGCAATCAAGCGGCTTTCACTATTATCTCGCGGAGCAACCGCCGCAAGGCGTGTCGGCGGCGGAAGCTGAGCGGCGCAATTACTCAATGTATTCCTGCCGCTATGGCAACCTCTACACGACCTTGCAATTCCTGCAGTTGGTCGACCGCGCCTATGGTCATTTCAAACCGGAGTTGGACTTTTGGACCCGCCCAGAGGACGGCCGCTTCGTCGATCCCTTTCGGCCGCGGATCGAGCCCGACGGCTACGCCACCGCCGAAGAAATGCGCGCCGACCGCGAGAAGCATCTCGCCGCCGTGCGCCATATGATCGAGACAATGGACGTCTTCGTCTTCACCTTCGGCCACACGGAAACCTGGCGTCACAAGAAAGACGGAGCCATTCTACAGCTTGCGCCGGGAGTCGCGGGCGGCGAGTGGGACCCAGAAGTCTATGAATTCTATAATATGACCGTCACCGAGGTTATCCGCGATTTCCTCACCGCGATCGACAAGATTCGCGCCATCAATCCGAAGGTGCGCATCGTTATCAGCGTGTCGCCTGTGGGCATCATCGCGACTTACGAAGATCGGCACGTCATCGAGTCCAATTGCGCTGTCAAGGCAATCCTACGCGCGGCTGCCGACGAGATCAAACGCTCACGGCCCGACATCGCCTATTTTCCATCCTACGATCTTGCGACAGTCTCGCCCAACGTCAGCCGGTTTTACAGAGACGACACGCGCAGAATAACGTCAATCGGCATCGACCAAACTATGCGTATTTTCTTCGACCATCTCACCGAGCAGGCTACGTCTTCGCGCACCGCAGTCGCGGGGATGAAAATCGACGTCCACGCCGAGGCCGAGAGCAACTCCAGGGTCGTTTGCGACGAAGAAGCGATCGAATCTGCTTGAAGGCTTATCCCTCAGCTTCCGGGCCTACCAAATATGGTGACAAGCGTCGCTTCGACCGCTAAGAACAAAGCAGGAACAATCTTGCCTCCGAGGCCCGTCATGCCAGATTTCCCGACTTCCC
>PLZT01000706.1 GCA_003152255.1 Methylocystaceae bacterium
AACCAATTTTAGGTCAGGCTCTAAGTTAGGCCACGCGCGAATTCTATCTCGATTTCGCGAGGGCGACGACAATGCCGGCCCATGCCTTGGCGGCTCCGACCCACGGTCATCTCATTTTAATCAGGATGTTCGCCATCATGAATGGCGAAGACGATAATGACGTTGAACATCGCCGCCGACAAGCGCTCGTTCAAACTCCGCGAGAACGCCAATTAGGCAAGTTTCGTCCAAGTCCAGCGCGATGCAATCGCGGGATGTGATGGATGTTCGCGCTTTCAAAAACGTCAGTCCGCACGTCCGCGGTTGATCGCCGGACCGCTGCGCCAAGTCGGCGGGAGTGTCCGGAGCGTCTCATTCCAAAGTTCCGATTGGAGCCTGCCCGGCCGTCAGGTCATTGGTGTCGGCGCAATCCTGGGGAGGACGCTCCCATCCGAAAACGCTCCGGCCGCCATAGGAATGAGAGAACTGTCGCTCTTGCGCGATCAACTCTTCGATAGGAGGATTCGAGGTCTGGCGCTCGACATATCGAGAGTGCTCGTCGAGCCGCTTCAGCGCGGCCAGCTCTTCCTCACGACCAAGCTTCGCGCTCTGGACAGCAGATTTTAGCACCTGGATCGTTTGATCATAAACCCGAAGCGGAACAGGAAACGGATGCCGATCCTTCCCTCCGTGCGCAAACGAAAAACGCGCTGGGTCGGTGAAACGGTAGGGTGCGCCATGCACGACCTCGGCGACCATCGCCAGCGCGCGCACGGTCCGCGCTCCCACCCCCGGAACGAGCAGCAACTCGGCGAAGTCGGAAGGGCCCCGATCCGCCGCTGCCGCCAAGTTGGCGTAAAGGCGTGGCTTGAGGACGTCGCTTGAGCGAACGTCGTGATGGGCCGGCATGATCAAATGCGGCAGAAAGGGCTGCTTCGAAACGGTCGGTTTCGCGGGCTTCTCAGCCTGGCCATCCAGGGCCGACAATTCGCGCGCGACTCCATCGGGGCCCAATGATTGGAGAACGTCGAGCTGACTGCGGCGGGAGGCTTCGGCGCGGCGATCAGTGAGGTTGACGATCTCACCCTGCCCGACTCCGTCAATGGCGGAATGCGGCTCTTCGACGAAACTTTTCAGGCCTTCCGAAAGCCAATGATAACGGCGCGCTTGCTTGCGGTCTCCGTTCATTCCCTGTTGGATCACCACCCACTGGCCATCGTTGGTCACGATAAAGCCGTGAAGATAAAGGTCGAAGCCGTCCTGCACGGCGGCGCTGTCCACTTTGGCGACGAGCCGGCTGGCGGTTGCCAATGCCGACCCGTCAAATCCCACACGCTCCCCGATTGAGACGAGTTCCTGCGGAGTTTGCCGTGAATGCTTCCCGCGGCCGCCACAGACATGGATCCCCAGTTCGTCCGAGAGCGGCGCTAACCCGCGTTTCAGCGCGCCGATCACGCTCGTGGTAACGCCCGAGGAGTGCCAGTCCATGCCCATCACCGCCCCGAACGACTGGAACCAGAAGGGGTGGGCGAGACGACGCAGCAACTCTTCGCGGCCATAATGATGGACGATGGCTTCGCTCATCACCACGCCCAGGCGGGTCATCCGATCCGCTAGCCACTTTGGCACCCGCCCGCCGTGCAAGGGAAGATCAGCGCTTCCAGATCTCCGTGCCATTGGTCCTCCTGTGCATCGCTTGCGAGGTGACCGGGAATCACGCTGTCGCCACACGGTCACCTACGGCGTCGCATAGCTCCGCACTGGTGACAAGGACGGCCTAAATAGCGATGGAGATGCTATGATGCGGCAGCAACAGAAATTCAGATGCTTTGGCGACTTGGCGGCGGTGCGTGCTTCACAGGGATCCAAGGTCTTGCGACAGCGATTCCATCAAGGCCGCGCCGCAGCGAGCAGCCAGGTGATGGCGACTATGGAATCAACGCGGCAAAATATTCAGAGTGACCGCTCAAGGTTTACATCCGTCGCCGATTGCGGGACTTCCTTGCTTCATCCGACATTTCCCGCCATCGCTCGAATGTGATCGAGGTCGAGGCGGCCCTTGGCGCCCCATCCCCTGACGCCGGATGGAATTGCGGGACGGAACTCTTCGTACAGCCGATAGGCTATTGACGCCAATTCTTGCGGTTCATGCGCGCCCGCCAATGAGGCCATGGCGTCGCGTGCGTCATCGAGGACGTCGCCGAAAGCACGAGTGAGATAATTCATGACCGAAGCCGGATTTGTCGGCTGATCTTTCTGAAGGGCCCGAATGCCAGCTTCCGTATGGACCGCCTGAACCTTGCGGTTTAGCAAGTCGATTGAGAACGGCGAGGGCGGAGCGGGTCGCTGCCGGCGCCCCGCTTGCAGATGCCAGACGTCTTCGGACGGAGATCGACGGTTTGCAGCGAGAGTACGACGTACTTGGTGTGACGATCGAGGCAGCGATCCGAAACATCGAGGAAAGGCGCACCGGGCTGCACGCCGCGCAATTGAAGGCCAGGGAACACACGGTTCGGGGAGCGGATATCGCTGAGCGTCTCAGCTCCATAGACCGCGAAATCGCTCCATTTCTCGCCGCAGTGGACCGAACAGCCGAGCAGCTTAATGCCGATCCCGAGGGCGTGGCCGCCAGATTCATTGCGGTCGCCAAAGATTACGATGTCTTGCGTAAGCAGGTTGGCGAGCTCGATCTGACGTTGCAGCGGTTGGCACCTGATCGCGCAGCGGCCGCTGCTTCGGCGGAGCATGCCCGGACGCAGGTGACGGAGACTGCAGCCCGCCTTAATCAACGTCGTTCAGTCGTAGACGAGAAGACGGTGGCTCGGGCTAAGCTCTTTGATGGAGAGGCCACGGCCAGTCACCGCACGCGGATCAACGAAGGCCGCCGAATAGCCCGCGAAGCCCTCGCGACAGCGCGCGAGGCAAAATCCGCCGCTGCCGCCGCGTTTCAGGTGGCCGGCGCCCGCTGCGAGGAAGCCGTCTCGGCGTTGGAGGTGGCAACGCGGCGGCGCGCTTCAGCCGAGGAGGCATTCAACGCCGCCTGTCAGGGCGTTACGCGTTCGCATGATCAGGTTTCCGCGCTCATTGCCACTGATCTAACCGTGCGCACAGCGCTGCGGGCGCGAATTCAAGAAATCGACCGGGCCCTGAACGACGCCGGCACCGCCGTCCTGACGCGGCAGAACGACTTGAATAGGTCCCTTGAAGAGTGCGATGAGACAACCGACTCGGAGGCGTTGACCGCCGCCGTCGCGATGCTGGCGACGGAAATTGGGGACTTGCACCAGCGAACCGGCGCGCTTGCCGCTGCGCTGGTGCGAGACGATGAGGCACGCCGCGCTGCGGCAACCCTGTCGATGGAGATCGAGACGTCGAGAGCCGAACTCGCGATTTGGCAGGCCGTCGATGATGCCGTCGGCTCGGCCGGCGGCGACCGGTTCCGCCGCTTCGTACAGGGCATTACACTCGATCATCTGGTTCAACTGGCCAACAATCATCTCAACGCATTGAGCCTGCGGTATAGGCTCGCCCGGGGGGCAGCATCCGATCTCACGCTGCATATTATTGATCGAGACATGGGCGACGAGGTCCGCGCGACCCGAAGCCTTTCAGGCGGCGAACGCTTCCTGGTTTCTCTGGCGCTTGCGCTGGCGCTTTCAGGTCTCGAAGGCCGGGCGTCCTTTGTCGATACGCTGTTCATTGATGAAGGTTTCGGATCGCTTGACGCGGAGACTCTTGATATGGCGGTGGACGCGCTGGAAACATTGCAGGGACGCGGCCAGAAGGTCGGCGTTATCACTCACGTCGCCGCTATGATTGACCGGATCGGCGTACAAGTGCGCGTCGAGAAGCGCGGCGCGGGACGCTCGGAAATCCGAATTTCCAATGGGCTCCGATCGACATAGTCCGCCACCGGTGTCACGCTGCACTTAAATACAAGAATCTGGATTCAGATATTTCAATAGCTTAGTCATGCGCTTAATTTGATAACGTGTATCAAATTTGATAATCTGGGCGCGTTTGCTGCACCTTATTTGATAATCAGAACGCATCACATGCGCCGAATCTGGTGAGCCGAAATGCCTGATCCCTTTCCCGATGAGGTGGCGCCGCAGGACTGGGAAGAAGCGCGCCGCCGAGCCGATGCGATACGCGAATTTTTGCGCCGGACACCACATGGATCGGCAATCGGCGAGATTTCGGCCATGCCCAGAGTCCCAGCACAGCCCGAGGCGTTATCATTATTGCAGCATATTTGATAATTTCGTGCAAAATGCTTCTCAAATAAGCTGCAGCAGCACGCGCGAACCGGCGCATTCTTGCAATTACGTGCAACGTGACGGAGACCCTTTCGGAAATTTGGGAACGCTGCGCCGCCGCCGCGTTGTCCAACGCAATGCGTCGCCTCAGGGCTCGCATAACTACGCCGGGCACCTAAAGAACATGGCATTTTCAAAAGCTTAACGGACGCCGTTCCGGCGCGGTAGCGTCGGAAATTACCCATGGACATCGCAGCGACGGCTTGGGTTGGATCGCTTGGCACGCAGGCGCACACCCTTGATTTAAGCCTTTTTCTCCGCCCAAAGCTTGCACCAGCCGCTGGACGAGATTGCGCCATCGACCAGTTTGCAGCTAGATGGCGGCTCGAAGTTCATGCAATTTCCGCAGCTGTGGCCGTTCTTCGGCGAAGTCTCGTAGGCGACGGCCGATTGCGCCGACTTGGCCATTGCCGCGTTGACGTTGATCGCCAGGACCGGAACCGATAGCGCCACGGCGGCGCCTCGCAGCAGCGCACGGCGTGAAATGTCCACTTGCTGCCCGTATGTGCTGACATCGCTCATCTCGCCCTCCATGGCGCACACGGCGCCGCATCCATAAATTCCACGGAGATTAGCTGGCGGCGGCCCCGCCAGGGAGGGTCGGAAACTACTCAGCCCACATAGATCGAAGGACGCGCCGCTTGCATCGACGGGGTAGTTTTCGCGACGCGTTGGCTTGGCCCGAAATCGATTGAGTAGATTCCGAGTCTGTTTGACGGGATCGCTGCTGGATACGGTCACAGATATTGCGCGACCAGTGGAACTTTAGAATGACCAGATAGAAAATCCGCGCCGATCGAGTCTTGATTTCTCTATTTCGCGCGTTCTGAATGAATGCAAAAGAAGCGGCCCATTCAGGTCTTCGTGCGCAAAATCTTCTGAAAGGCTTCGCAGCCGCCGCGTATCCACATGGTTCGATTTCCTTCCGGCTCCAACATGGGATCGCGCGCTCAACGGAAGAGGTTCGTGCGCGCGAGATCGATGACCTCGTCTCCCCGGCCATTCATCACCGCCTTCATCAGATAGAGGCTAAAACCTGTTACCTGCGCGAGCTCTGTCTTCGGCGGCATCGACAGCTCCTGCCGGTTTGTGAGCACGTCGAGTAGCGCTGGACCATCATGGGCTAGAACCTCTCGCACTGCGGCCTCCAGCTCAGCAGGATCCTCGACCCGACGGGCGAACACACCCATTGCTCGCGCCATGGAGGCGAAATCCGGGTTGATCAGTTCGACGCCAGTTTCCAGCATTCCGACCACCTTCATCTCAAGCTCAACGAAACCGAGTGTGCCGTTGTTGAAGATGACTATCTTGACGGGCAACTTCTGCTGCACGAGCGTGATGAAATCGCCCATCAGCATCGCAAAACCGCCATCGCCGCAGAGCGCCACCACTTGCCTTCCGGGAAAAGCCGCCTGCGCGCCGATTGCCTGCGGCATGGCGTTGGCCATCGAGCCATGCACGAACGAACCTACCAAGCGGCGATCTCCTCCGAGCTTTAGGTATCGTGCCGCCCAGATGGTCGGCGTTCCGACATCACATGTGAAAACCGTGTCTTGAGTAGTAAGTTCGGTAACCGGGGCAGATTTCCGGGCGATCGACGTGTGGTCTATGCGGGTGCTTGGCGGATGAGGCTTGCGAGGGGCGGGATTTTGGGGCCTGGGACGCCGAGGCGGTCGCCGACGAATTCGTAGAACGACAATTTCAATTTCATACAGGTTTTGGCGAGGCCCAGCATGATGTCGCGGGCGTCGCGGCCTTTTTCGCTGACGGTTCCGCCGGAGATTT
>PLZT01000488.1 GCA_003152255.1 Methylocystaceae bacterium
ACGCGCTCAGGGCGCCCGCCGAGGCAGCCTGACGAAGGTTCGGCCGGCAAGAAAATCGAAGCAGGAAGCAAGGGATGGCGCGCGCGGCCAAGCGGGCGCGCGATCTATTTGTTGTCGCTTCGGTAAACCTTTATTTTCCTTAACTTGTAAGGTTAACCTCACTTTAAACCTTTAACGTCATTTTCCTTCCATTGGCATCTTGCCGCGGGTCCGCGTTGCGACCCTTTTCGAGCGAAGGGAAGACACACCATGGGCAGATCCAAAGCCCTTATTCTGGCGACGCTCGTCGCCGCCGGCGCGAGTTCCGCCGCATTTGGCGCGGACCTGCTTCCTCCCCCTCCACAACTCGAGCCCCCGCCGCCGATGGATGTGGGCGGCGGCTGGTATTTGCGCGGCGACGTGGGCGTCGGCGCGCTTCAGATGAATTCGTGGCGCTCGACGCTACAGCCCTTCGACGAGACCGGACAGTCCCTGGCCAACTCGGGCGATTATATCGTCCCCGCTTTCGCCTCCATTGGCGATACGACCTTCGCCGGCGTCGGCTTCGGCTATCAATTCAATCACTGGTTCCGCGCCGACATCACTGGCGAATATCGCACGGAGGCGACCTACCGGGCGGGCCTCGCCGGCGTCAACACCTATAGCGGCTGGACCGGATTCGACACCTACAATGGCGGCGTCAGCACCGCCCTGTTCATGGCGAACGGCTATTTCGATCTCGGCACATGGCATTGCATCACGCCCTTCGTCGGCGGCGGCGTCGGCATCGCCGCCCATAAATTCGCGGGGCTGACCGACTCGGGCGGCGGCGTCGCCACCGACGCCACGCCGACCAACTTCGCCTGGGCGGTGATGGCGGGCCTGGCGCTCAATGTGACGCCCAATCTCAAGATCGAGCTTGGCTATCGCTACCTCGACATGGGCGACGTCAAAAGCAATCCGATCCGATGCCTGCAGCCTCAGGGATGCTGGCAGGAGGTTCACTCCTTCAACCTCGCCTCCCAGGATGTCCGGCTAGGCTTGCGCTACGCTTTTGGCGCCGCGCCGGTCCCCATGGGTCCGCTCGTGACCAAATATTGAGCCTTCGCCAGCAACGGCGAACAAGCGGCGCGCGGCCAAAAGCCCGCGCCGTTTTCTTAGATTTCGCGATTTTCGCGCGGGGCCGCTCTCGCCTCGCCTCGAAAAATCCGGCATAGCTGGCGTAATGCCGCCACGCCGCCCCCCCATCGCCGATCAAGAGCCCTTGCCGCCCGGCGGCAACGCGCCCGAGCTTAGTGTCTCGGAACTCGCCAACGCGCTAAAGCGCACGGTCGAGGACCGTTTCGGCTTGGTGCGCGTGCGCGGCGAGGTCAGCAATTATCGCGGCCCCCACTCCTCCGGCCATGTCTATTTTTCGTTGAAGGACGCGACCGCGCGGCTCGACGCGGTGATCTGGAAGGGCGCTTTCGCGCGCCTCAAGGTCAAGCCCGAGGAGGGCATGGAGGTCGTGGCGACCGGCAAGCTCACGACCTTTCCCGGCAAATCCTCCTATCAAATCGTCATAGAGGCGCTCGAGCCGGCGGGCGTCGGCGCGCTGATGGCGCTGCTCGACGAACGCCGCCAGCGCCTCGTCGCCGAGGGCCTGTTCGACGCCGAGCGCAAGCGTCCCCTGCCCTTTCTGCCGCGGGTGATCGGCGTGATCACTTCGCCGACCGGCGCCGTGATTCGAGACATTTTGCATCGCCTGAGCGATCGTTTCCCGCGCCGCGTGCTGGTCTGGCCGGTGCGCGTGCAAGGGGAAACCAGCGCCGCGGAGGTCGCGGCGGCGATCGCCGGATTTAACGCGCTGGAAGCGGACGGCGCCATCCCGCGCCCGGACGTGCTGATTGTCGCGCGCGGCGGCGGCTCGCTCGAAGATCTCTGGAGCTTTAACGAGGAGATCGTCGCGCGCGCGGCGGCGGCCAGCGCGATCCCGCTGATCGCCGCGATCGGTCACGAGACCGACACCACCTTGATCGACTTCGCCGCCGATCTGCGCGCGCCGACGCCGACGGCGGCGGCCGAAAAAGCCGTCCCGGTGCGCGCCGAACTGATCGAACAGATCGCGACGCTCGCCCGCCGGCTCGCCGGAGCGGAGCGGCGGCTGCTCGACAATCAGGCGTCGCGCCTCGCCAACTTGAAGCGTCTGCTCGCCTCGCCCGATCAAGCCCTCGCGACGCCGCGCCAGCGCCGGGATCTCGCGCAGGAGCGAATGCGCGCCGCGTTGCGCCGCGGTCTCGACCGGCGGCGGCTGCGCCTGTCGCGCGCCGCGCAAGTGCTGGCGCGCCATTCGCCGCGGGCGGAACTGGCGCGCGCCGGCGAGAAGCTCAAGGGCCTGACGGCCCGCTTGCGCCAAGGCCTTTTCTCGCGCGTGGCCTTGGCGAAACAAGAGCGCGCCGGGGCGAAGCAACGGCTGAACGCCGCGAGCGAGCGGCTGGCGCGGGCCTTTTTGGCGAACATGCGGGAAAGACGCGAGAGGTTGGCGCGGCTGGAGCAATTGCGCCAGTCGCTCGGTCACGCATCGGTGCTGGCGCGCGGCTTCGCGCTGGTGCGAGACGAGGACAACCGGCTGGTCCGGGCCGCCGCCGCCGTCGCGGCGGGCCAAAGGCTGCGGCTGCAATTCGCCGACGGCGAGATCGCCGCCAAGGCGCTTGGAGGGGAGGAGCCGCTTGCGGGGGACGAGCCGCCGCGAAGTCTCGCGCCGTCGCCGCCTGAAAAACCCCGCCCCGCGCCCGCGCGTAAACGCAAGAACGACGATCAGGGTTCGCTGTTTTGAGAGTAGAGGCTTTCCGGTTCAATCTAAACCGGAAAAACTCTAGTTGGCGAGGCCAACCGCCTTGCCGATCGAGTCGATCGGGTTCGACCACCAGGACGGCTTAACGCTGGGGTCTTTCCAGGTCGACATGTCCTTGGTGGAGCGACGGAAGCCTTCCGGCGGCTCGGTCAAGACCTTGCGCGGCGGTTCGTCCGCGTTCGCGCCGCTGCTGCTGTTGGCGGCGCGAGCGCCGTGACGGTGGGCGCCTTCTTGATCGACCGGCCAGGAAGCGGGGCGGTCCGCGCCCGCGCGCGGCTCCGGCAAAGCCTGCCGATTAGGAGGGACCACGATTTTCGGGCGCTCGCGATAGTCGATTTTTTCGCCGCTCGAGTTCGAATCCACACCGAACAGTCCGAGCAAGGCGCCTCCGACGGAGGTGTCGTCGCTCGCGCGCGCCGGCACCGCGCCCAGCGCGCCAAGAGCCGCGCTCGCCGCGATAATCGCGGTCAATGTCGGCCGTCTCAAATTGCGCACCAGCTTCATTGCACAAGACTCCTTGCGATCAACGGACGCACATCCTCGACGGACCGCGGCGACGCCTCGCATAATTTCCAATTAGACTCGATTTCTTGGCCTTTTAGAGGCAAGCCCGCGCTTATTAACGCAAATGCGCGAGCTTTGCGAGTCGGCGCGGCGGCCTTCAACGCGCCGGCGCGTCGGACGGCGGCGCGGGAACGACCAGGTTTTCGAGCAACAACAGCGCCACGCCGACAGTAATCGCCACGTCGGCGAGATTGAATACGTAATTGGCCAAAGGCCCCACCGGCAGGCTGGTGTGGAGGAAAAAGAAATCCGCCACGGCCCCGCGCAGCCAGCGGTCCGTCACATTGCCGAGCGCGCCGCCGATGATCAGCCCAAGCCCGAGCGCGACAATGCGCGTGCGCGATCGCCAAAGCCAGAGAAACAGCCCGCCCACGATCAGTAGTTGAGCGCCCAGGAGCAAGCCTCGCGCCATGTCGTCGTGAACGGAAAACAGCGAATAGGAAACGCCATGATTCCAACTCAGCATCACGTCGAGAAAAGGCGTCAGGCGGATCGGCCGCCGCTCGCCGATGTCGAAGACCTTGAGCATCCAATATTTATGCCCCTGATCGATCGCCAGCGCGGCGGCGGCGGCGGCNNGCGGTCTTGACAGGCGTGGGCGGCGCAACTATCTACCCGACAGTCTGCTGGCACTCATCTGTCGCGAGTGCCAACAGGCTTTCCCTTGCCCCTTTGCCGAACGGCGCCGCGGCGTGTTCGGCGTAATAAAGGAAGATTGCAACATGGCATTCCGTCCCCTGCATGACCGGGTCGTGGTCAAGCGCCTCGAAGGCGAAGAGAAGACCAAGGGCGGCATCATTATTCCCGACAGCGCCAAGGAAAAGCCCCAGGAAGGCAAGATCGTCGCGGTCGGCCCCGGCGCTCGCGACGAAAGCGGCAAGCTGGTTCCGCTCGACGTGAAGGCCGGCGACCGCATCCTGTTCGGNNTCATGAAGGAAAGCGACGTGCTCGGCATCGTCGAGTAACGCGCCTTCGACCGCTAGACCGAAATTTCTCCCTCAAGGAGTCGAAAGACAATGGCCGCTAAAGACATTCGCTTCTCATCCGACGCGCGCGACCGCATTCTGC
>PLZT01000326.1 GCA_003152255.1 Methylocystaceae bacterium
CGACGGCGGAAAATAGTGCTGCAACACTTCGTCCGCGTAGACGCCATACTCATAGCGGCGCGTGCGCAGCGGCCATTCGATCTGGTAGTAATCGCGGCGCGTTCTGATCTGGAACACATTGCCGACGCCCGACAGCGGATAGGGAATGCTGCGCGCGGTCATCAGAATGGTTCCCGCCGGCAAATTCGGATGCACGCGGATGTCCAGCGTCGAGCCGCCGCTCATCGAGAAGCGGTTGAGATAGGTCCGCACCATCACGCCGCCGCCGATCGCGTCCTGCGCGGCGTTGAAGATGAAGCGCTGCGCCGAATTGACGGAGCCGGCGAGAATCTTCTTCGAGATGTTCAGCGCCTCCTGGCTGTTGACCCAGATGGTGTCCGGCGAGAGACGATAATTGTCCCACATGGATTTAAGCGCCGCGTCGATCTCGACGACGCCGCCCGCGCCATCCGCCGTCAGCGGCGTTCCCGCGCCGGCCGTCCCGCTCGCCTGCGACGCGACATAGGCGCCGGAACCAGGCTTCAGCGCGATGGTGAGCAGCCCGTCGAAGACAAGCGCGTTGTTCGACCAGTCGGCGCCGGGAAGCGAGGCCGCCGTTTGCGTTCCGGCGGCCGTCGCCGAAATGCTCACGGAATTGACCGACGTGATCGCGCCCAGAACTTCCGAGCCGGCCGCGCCCCAGAACCAGGCGTAGCCGAGCGCGCCGCGCACCGTCGCGACAACAGCCGCGACGACGCCCGAGGGGCCGGTGACGGCGACCGTGGCGTTCGTCGATTTCTGCGCCGCGCCGCCGCCGAAAATATCGGTGGAGCCGTCGGCGTTGGTTCGCGTGATCTGCGACTGCACGCCGTTGAGCACGGAGCCGTTGATGAAGCCGTCGAGCGACAGCGCGACGCAAATCACCGACAGCGTGCCGGAGGCGAGCGACCCGCCGCTGGCGGAAGCGGTCAAGGTCGGGGTCGGCGTCTGCCCAAGCGCCAGCGAATTATTGCCGCCGAGGATCAGCGCCTCTTCGCCAATCATCGTCGCCTGAAGTCCGCGCAGGCCCGCCTGCGCCCGCACGTCGTCGAAGCCGACGCCGGCGTATTCGGCTTCGAAGTCGACCGAGGTTTCAAGGCCGACGCCCTTATAGGAGGCGAAGTAATCGGCGGTCGTCACGGCCTGCACGCCGGCGCGGTTGCCGCCGGAAACGCCGAGCCGCAGCCCGTTGGTGTTGATGCCGGTGATGGCGCGCCAATTGGCCTGAATGCCGCCGCGGCCGGAGACGCGCGGCGTCTCGTTGCGGAGCGGCGTGAGCACGGGCGCGAGGAACTTGGCGCCGGGTTCGAGATCGTAAAAGGCGAGGCCATCGGTCGCGTTGGTCGGCTGCGAAAAAGTGCTCTTTTCGAGCCCGAAGGCGAGCAGGCGCGGATCGCCCTGCGGCAGGCTCTGCGATTTGCGAATGGCTTCGAGAACTTCATGCGTGGTGTGTTGAATGGTCATGTGTGGAGTCCGGATGTGAGGTGGACGCGCCGTCCCCGGCGCGGGTGTTTCTTCCTTCTCCCGCCCGCGGGAGAAGGTGGCTCCGCGAAGCGGAGTCGGATGAGGGTTCTGTCGGCGACAACAGCGATGCGAAGACGGTCGATTGTTCCCCGTTCGCGTCGCTTTATATGAGCAAGAGCGCCCATCGCGGCGCGCGACCGAGAGGGTGCGACATGCGCGACCTGATTGTGATTGGCTATCCCGACGCGAAGGCCGCCGAAGCGGCGCGCGATTCTCTGCTGGCGCTGCCGCGCGAAGAAATCTTTCGTATATCCGACGCCGTCGTCGCCGCGCGCGACAAGAAGGGCGCGATAAGACTCAGCCATATCGTCCGCTCCGGGGCCTTGAACCTCGGAACGGGCACGATGTCGGGACTGCTCATCGGACTGCTTTTTCTGCATCCGATTTTCGGCATTCTCGCGGGCGCCGCGGCGGGCGCCGTCGGCGAGGGCTTGAGTGGCGTCGGCGTGAGCGAGGAGTTCGTTAGGGAAGTCGACGACGTGCTGCGGCCGGGCCGGGCGGCCCTGCTGGTGGAACGCAACGTCGCGACGAAACACGAATTCGACGATCACGTCATCGCGAAACTCGCCGCTTCCGGCGGATGCTTGCTCAAGACAAGCCTCAAGGCTTCGCTCGAACATAAGCTTCGGCTAGCCTTCGAGGAAGCGCGCAATTGCGCGCGGAACGAAGCGGCGCCCGGCGCGGACCGGGCCGCCGGGTAGCCGTCCTCACCGCAGCGCTCGCGGCTGGCTTTGCGCGACCTTGATCAGCAGCGCCGCGCGTTGCTCGCCGGTCATCGCCGCGAGCGTCGCCGCGAGGTCTTCGACGCGCGCCTCCGCGCCCTTCTCCACCGCGCGCGTGCCGGCGAGCATTGGCGGCGGCAGCGGCTGGCGGGCGAGTTCCTCGACGCGCTGGCCGAGCTTTTCGAGACGCGGCGCGAGTTCGGCGAGCAAAGCCTTCTGCGCGTCGCGCTCCAGCCGCGCCGCCTCCAGCGTCTCGGCGATCTTGGCGAAATCGCGCGGCGAAGCGGCTTGCTCCAGAACATCGGAGGGCTGTTCGTCGTCTTCGTCCTCCTCGGAGATTTCCGCGACGATAAAATCCTTCAACCTGATGATGGCGTCTTGCAACGCGGCGATCTGCCCTTCGTCGTCCTCGCCCTCGGCGATTTCCGCCGCCAGCACGTCGAACACGATTTGCAAGGCGGCGATGGCGCGGCCGGCGTCGAACGCTTCTTGTCCGAGACATTTGCGCAGACGCTCCAGAGCCTGCGCCCTCGGCGTGGCCTTGCCCAGATCGTTCTCCATGCGCTCCAGCGCGCCCAGCATGGACGTGGAACTCGTAAGCAGGGCCTGGTGCGCCAGCGCCTCGGCTTTCTTCTTGAAGGTCTTGCCGTCGCCGGCCATCCACACCTGCTCGACGGCGGTGTCGAAACTCGCGAACGTCATCGTTTCGACCGCGCCATCGGCCTTGATCATCGCGAATGTCGCGCTCGGCAGGCAGGGCAGATCGACTAGCGAAATCTCGCAAGGGCTCGCGGTGTAGCGCATGAGGTCCGGGTCGTTCTCGTCGGGCCAGCGCTTCACATAGCCGCCGCCCTGGGAAAATCCGGTGTAGACGCCCGCCTCGACCTTGGCCCATTCGGCGTCGTCGATAATCTTCGCGCAGACTTCGATCTGCTTGTCGTCGTCGTTGAAATGGATCGCCTCGACGCGCCCCGCCGCGACCTTGCCGTGCATGGCGCGCAGATTGCCGAGGCTCTTGCCGCCGCTGGCCTTGCGGAACTCGTCCGACCACTTTTGGTAATAGGGCTTGGTGCTGGCGTAATCGCAGACTTCATTGCCGCGATCCGGCTTCTCGGCGGTGACGACGCCGTAAACAAGCCGCTTGCCCGCGTCGATCTTGGTGAGCGGAATGAACATCTGCAACTGCGTCATCTGTGCGCGTCCTTAAAGAAAAAAGGCCCGCGCGAGGCGAGCCTTGTTGGCTTGGGTTGTTTGATGGGGCGGAAGCGAAGACAAGGCCGTCATTGCGAGGAGCGTTAGCGACGAAGCAATCCAGGAGTCGCGGGAGGCCCCTGGATTGCTTCGCTTCGCTCGCAATGACGAACTCTCATCGACTGTTGTCGGCGAAGCCCGAGTCTTACCGCGCCGTCTCGCGGGCGCGGCGCGCGAGTTCCGGTTCGACGAGGCCGTGCCTGATGAGCCAGACGATCGCGCGGCTCCAGGACTCGTCGGTCTCGCCGCGATAATCCGCTTGCGACACGTTGAGGAACTCGCCGGTTTGGGCGTCGCGGATGCGAAATTCGAGGTTTTGCTCCATCACGCTAATCTTACGGAAGAAGCCGAGAAAGGACATATCGGCGCCCAGCGCGCGGGCGATGTCGGCCTCGCAGCCGTTGCATTTGCGCAGCCAATGCTCCTTCAGATTCTCGTCGCTGGATGCGCTGGTGTCGACGAGTTCGAACAGGCCGGATTTCGCGAGCTGCTCGCGCGCCAGCGCGGTGACGCGCCGCAGCCGCGCGGTCTCCTCCGCGCTTTCGCCGGCCAGCGGGCCGCCGGCGCTGAAATCGTCGAGTTCGAGATCAAACACCGCGAGCTTGATCAGCTTGGCGGCGGGCTTGACGTCCTCGGCGCGGCCAAGGCCCGCGTAAAACGCCAAGGCGCAACAAAAGCTGGCGGCGAAAAAGAGCCGGGCCGTCGCTCTCAAGGATTGTTTCATCTTAAAGGCTCCCATCGCGCGAACGCCGTGGGTTCATTTATAGCGCGGCCCCCGCGCCTTCGCCCGGGACGCGCTCCCGCGGCCGCCCGGGCAAATCTCCCGATGCTTGTGAAAGGATGCTTCGCAAAGTTTTGCGCACCGCGCGTCCACGCGAAGGCTATTTGCAGATGACAAAGCCGCTGATCGCTTTCGCCAGATCGGCGATATCCGGCGGGTCCAGCGCCTTTTGTCCGTCCGACGCCCCAACTTCGTAAATCACGCGGTTGGCGTGAAGAAAAGTGGCGAGCACTGCGGAATTCAGAGCGAAATTGACGTTCTGCGGTAGATCGCCGCCGTTTTCGGCGACCTTCAGCGCATTGAGTTTCGCCGACACGACGCCCACCACATTGCCAAACTTATCAAGCAATGGCCCGCCGGAGTTGCCGGCCTGAACCGGCGCGGACAATTGAAGATACCGGCTGTCATCGCCCATGCCGGAGAGCGCGGTGATGCTCCCCTGCGTGAAGTTTCCCGAGCTCGAAAGAATATCCGCATGAGGAAAACCAAACGCCGCGACGCCTTCGCCAAGACGAATGCCTTCGCGAAGCACGGCGATTTTTTTCGGGCTCTGGCCCAGGCGCAGAATCGCCAGATCGTTGGCGACGTCGCGCGCGACGATTTGTGCGGCGAGGATCGCGCCGTCGTCCGTTTTCACCCGAACCATCGTGCAATCTTCGATGACATGGGCGTTGGTCACAAAGCTGCCGTCCCGCGCGACGAAAAAGCGCGTGCCGGCCGAAACGCGCTCGCCCGCGTTGGCGTCGGGCGGGTTTGACGGCGGCGCGCCGTGCCGCGATTCAGTGGGTCTTTCGGCGGGCTGTGTCGGAAGCCGCGAGGCTTCCAGCGCGC
This sequence comes from Methylocystaceae bacterium, assembly GCA_003152255.1. The sequence continues at coordinate 5,128 of PLZT01000326.1, forward strand.
CCAGCTTCATTTGCGAAGGGTCCGCGGCCAGAACGCGAAGGACGCCGTCGTTTCCGTTTTCGCCGTATCTTGCGACCCAGACAAAGCCTCTATCGCCGCCAAGGCGATAAACGGGGAGGTTCGCTCTGGCCGACTTGCGAAAATCCATCAGGTAATCGACCAGAAAACCCATGTTCGGGCTCTCGTCCTGCTCCAACCGCGCCAAAATCGTCAATTCACTTTTTGTCAGCGGTTGAAGTTTGATGTCGCCCCAGATTGCAATCAGGCCCGCCGACGACGTTTGAATACGCGGAGCGCTCCCAAACTGTCGCGACAGGCTCCCAATTTCGCGCTCCACTCCCGCCTTCGTAAACGCCTTCGGAAACACGGACTCATTTATATAGGTGACTATATTATTATATAGATGCAAGATCGTAACGATCTTGCTCGCCCCATTTACGGTTTCCGTAAATCTACAGTAAATCGAATTTTCGTATTGATCGCTCTGTTTACATTTATATCTCTTGTATTGCCATGAATTGGGCACCACGGGCGTGCCGACGGCTAATTGGTCGACCGCATAAGGCGCCGCGTAACTCAAGCTTGATTCCGCCTTGGCCTGCGTCGAGATGTAGACAAGTGTGGCGGCGCTAAAGCATGTCTTCAGAAGCTGTCCCATCTTTTCACCCCCGCGAACGGCGAGACGTTTAAACGAAGAACTATGGAGCTGGAGCGGCTTTGGTCAAGCGCGGCGCGCGAGATTTTACGAGCGGATCGTCGAGCGCGACATCCACCGTCACCGGCCCCGCGCCCGTCGTCACCGTCAGCACATTCGCCGCCGGGTCCGCGACCGGCGCTTGCCCAAGTTTCACACGCGCTTCGTTGCGCGTCAGAATCCCCGCGCCGACGTAACTCGTCAGCACTTGCGCCTGCTGGCCCGCGTCGATCTGCGCGTCCTCGCCCCAGGCGAATTCGATGTCCTCTTCGCCGAAGTCTTCGATCAACACGCCGTCGATCAGCCGCTTCACCCACTTTAAAACCGGCCACAGCCCCTCTTCCTCCGCCATCTCCTTCTGCGTCTCGCCGGTCGAGCGATTGGTCTGATTGACGAAGGCCTGATGCGAGACGCTGAACGCATAGCAAACGATGCGCGCCAGCCATTCGTCGAACACGCCCTTGAGCTCCGGCTCCTTCGTCTGAATGAAGGTTTTGGCGACGCCGCCTGGCACGAATTTGGCGCGCCGCCGCGCCGCGAGATCGCCGGTGAAGTAAGCGTCCCAATAGTCCTGAAAATTCTTGATTTGATCGGGCGTCCAGCTCTCGGGCACGCCGATCAAGCTCTCGGGGATGTTGCCTTCCGTGAAATGCGACAGGGTGAACATCTGGCGCTTCAAGGCGATGTTCGCGGTCATCACGATCTGCTCGACCGGGCTGAATCCATAAACGCGATTGGCTCGCGGATTGCGCGGCGCGTAGATGATGTCGCGCGCGGCGTAATCTATCGCGGGATAGCCCTTCAATATTTGCTGATAGGCGACGGGATGGACCAGCGCGCCCTTGTCATGAAAGGGCTGCGGCGTGCGGCCCCAGTCGTCGATGACCCGCTTGATCGTCGCGCCGTCGAGCGGATGCAGCGCGACCAATTCGCCGCCGCGCGCGCGCTGGCGCCAAAGCGTCGGCGCGTCGATGACGAACAGGTCTTCAAGCAGCATGCGCAGCCAGATCGCGAAGCAATGCTGACCATCGGGCCGCTCGAAAAACCGCGTGAGCTGGTTTATGCGCGCGCCGCCCGGCCCGGTCGCGCCGCGGCGCGGGCGCAGCGACCACGACATGCGCTCGACCTGATCCTTGCGCGTCTCGATGACGAGCCGCAGCAGATCGTATGTTTCGGCGAGCGCGCGCAAATCCTCGAAGCCGATCGGCTCATAGGCGCGCGCGCCCGAGACGATGTTGTAGCCCGATGGAAAATCCATCTGCCGCCCGGCGACCTCGGGCGGCGCGATTGGGCTGAGCGGCGTAAGCGGCCCGAACCAGCCGGAAGGACTGGTCGCGCCGGTCGACGACATGAATTGCGCCTGTCCATAGGCGATGGACAGAGCGTGCGGAGCCAGCGACCAGTTCGGGCGCCCAGCCTGCGTATCGCGCGCGGCCATGGGTTAAGCTCCCGCGCGAAAAAGACGCGCGGTCGTGAAGACGTGCGGCATGATGGGGCTCTTGGGTTTTTGGGGATTTAAGTTGAATCAAGCGACGGCGCATCCTTCTCCCACTCGTGGGAGAAGGTGGCTCCGCGAAGCGGAGTCGGATGAGGGTTTTGGGGAAGGACTCCACCAAGCCGCGGCGGCCCTCATCCGACCCTTGCCGTAGCGAGGGCGTCCCCTTCTCCCGCAGGCGGGAGAAGGGGACGCCCTCGCTA
>PLZT01000259.1 GCA_003152255.1 Methylocystaceae bacterium
ATGATACTGCCGTCCGCATAAACCGCCACCACCGAGACGATGCCGCTGTCGGGGAAGAACACATGGTCGAGCGAACTATCAGCGTCCATTAGAACCTGCCCGCGTTGGCAGTGAATGTGTTCAATCTCCGGCATGAGCCGCTTGAGATTGGAGGATGGCAGGGCCAGCAAAAGCCGATTACGGGGCCAATTTGATAGAGCATTCATACGCTATAAACGCCGCCCGGTTCGCTCTGGTTGCAAGAGGAATCGCATTGTGACGCCATTCTATGGTTCGCCAGTTCAGCGCTAAGGCCCTGGAATGTGCCCGACAAGGATCCCGGGCGGACGTTCGCCTTTGCCGTTCGGCTCGCTCGCATTACCTCAGACAGCCGACATTGCATCCTTCTCACGAATATCAAGCAGACTGTGTCGAAACGCTTTGCCGTGAGCAGAAGCCGCCTTTCAGTGGCTGGCGACGGCGGGTTTTCGCGCCGCCCCGGAAAATCTCGCTCCTCGCGCTCCCCAAGGCTTTCCGAGGCGAGCTGAAGCGCCATTTCGGCCCCCATAGGCGGATAAACGGCCTACCTGGCGCTACCGCACGGTGCGAGACGGCGGCGCGGAGCCTGCCGAAGCTTTCGGGGAGATGCTGCAATTTGCAGGGGGCGCGCGCCCTGATCCTGATCGCGAAGCCGCAGCTCTCGCGATTGTTACTCACTTTTTCACGACGTGCGAAATCTTTGAGCGCCCCCCACGGAGGTGGCCAAATGATCTTGCCAAGCCGCAACATAGCTCCCGAGCGAGCGCTTTTGACAATCGCGGGAACAGTTTTCCAGCGTCTCTCTGAACCTGCAACGGTTTCGCGTATATGGGACGATCTGCGATCTGAATATCAGCGGAAGCCAATTTCTTACAGCTGGTTTGTTCTAGCGGTAGATTTGCTGTTTGTGATGGACCTCGTGTGGTTCGATCAAGATGGGCTCCTCCGACGTAGTGAGCGGAGGAACTAATGCTTTAGGCTCATCCCGGGTTCCGGGGTGATGAAGCGACGATTGGGGGTTGCGCCACGCGCGGCTGCGTCGAAATGACTCGGCTTCGATTGCTTTCCTGCAGCACTTTTACCTGAATCCATATGGCTCTCGACTGATTCGGGAGAGGTTGGAGCCATGAGCGTTCTGATCAATTTGTCGGCGCTGCTCGATGAGGCGAAATGTTTCGAACTTGTGCGTCAAACGCGTTGGCCGCAAGGCGTTCGCTGTCCCAAGTGCGGCGGCGAACATGTTGTGCGCAACGGCCATGACGACACGCAGCCTCATCGCCAGCGGTATCTTTGCAACGATTGCCAGTTTCGTTTCGATGATCTCTCGGACACGGCGCTGGCCGGCCACGGGCGCTAATTGAGGATGAGAGGACTCGTCAAGATGGGCTGCCGTTTGATGACGGCGTCGTCTCTGGCATGGCGATGATTATGAGCAGCAGTCCGGCCGTGGCCACCATCGCAAGGCTCAGAAAGGCGGCATTATAGCCGGCCATCGTGACGATATATCCGGCGACGACCTGGCTCGACGAGCCGCCGATGCCCTGGACGGCGCCGACAACGCCCCGGGCGAGGCTGTAATGGCCGGTCCCGCCCATGATGTCGGCGAGGACGAGGGGCAGAAGCGCTTCGAAAAGGCCGCCGCCGACCCCGTCCAGCACTTGAACGGCCAGGAGCCAGGACGGATCGTCAAACAACATGCAGAGGCCGCCGCGCAGCGGAAGCGCGCCGAAGGCGAGGAGCAGAAGCGGCTTGCGACCGAGCGCATTCGCTCGGGTGACGAGCAGCGCCATCAAGATCGTGGCGAACTGGGCGACGATAATGGCGGCGGAAGTGAGGCCGGTTTCCCAGCCAGGATTGGCCAGAGAGAGCTTCTGGACGACGAGCGGCAGCATCGGCGCGTTGGCGAAATGGAACAGCGCCGCAGTGGCCGCGAACACGAGAAGCGGCCGATACCCGATCAGGACGCGCCAACCGGTGGGGAACCCTGCATGGTGGTGGGAGTCAGCTATTTCGAGACCCCGGGCCTTGTCGTGATCGATGGCGCGCGCGGGGATTGAGAGCACTGCGATCGTCATCAGCACCGCAAATAAGGGCGCGAGATAAAACGGCGCCTCCTGCGAGTATGCTACTCCAACGACACCGATGAAGGCTGCGATGAAGACATTCCCTGCGCGATCGAATGCGGCATTGCGGCCAAGACGGGCCGCCAGCGCCTCTCGTCCGCACAGGCCGAGGGTTATCGCAGCGACGGTCGGCGCGAAGACGCCACCAAGGACAGCCATGATGATGTCCGCGACAAGAACGACGGGAAGGACCGGCAACCACACGATCGCGAGGCCGCAGCCCGACAGGACGAATGCCCCCGCGATGATCAGGGCCCGCTTTGCCCGTGTGCGGTCGATAAAGGCGCCGACCGCCGGATGCGCCATGATGCCGATGAGGCCACTGGTCGCAAGCACGGCGCCGATCGCGGCTTGGCTCCACTGCGCCTTTGTAAGCAGGAAGACGTTCACATAGGCGCCGAGCCCGCCACGCACATCGGCGAGGAAGAAATTGAGCCAGTCGAGAGCATTCAGCCGCATGCCAGAGACCAATCTATATCCGTCCATCCGTAGCACGCCGTGGACGCTGCGGATGCAGTGTAGGTGCGGAGGCAGCATACAGTCGTGAAAGGGCGGCATGCACTCGAGTCACAGAAGCAGATCATTTCGCG
>PLZT01000741.1 GCA_003152255.1 Methylocystaceae bacterium
TCATCACCGGATTCCAACGGCGGCCCGGCCGCCAATGGGCGGCGATATCCTCGGCGCCGCGCCAAAAACCCACGGCGAGCCCCGCGGCGTATGCGGCGCCGAGCGCGGTTGTCTCCAGGCTGCGTGGGCGCACGACGGGAACCCCGAGAATATCCGCCTGAAATTGCATCAGCAGCTCGTTCGCCGCCATGCCGCCGTCGACGCGCAGTTCCTCTAGCGCGGCGCCCGAGTCCGCAACCATCGCGGCGAGGACCTCGCGGGTTTGGTAGGCGGCCGCCTCCAGCGCGGCTCTGGCGATGTGCCCTTTGTTGGAGAAGCGCGTGAGGCCGGCAATGACGCCGCGCGCGTCGGCGCGCCAGCGCGGCGCGTAAAGGCCCGAAAAGGCGGGCACGAAATAAACGTCGCCATTGTCCGCGACCGAGCGCGCCAGCGGTTCGACGGCTTCGCTGCTGTCGATGATCCCGAGATTGTCCCGTAGCCATTGCACCAGCGCGCCGGCGATGGCGATGGAGCCCTCCAGCGCATAAACGGGCTTCGACTCCCCGAGCTTATAGGCGAGCGTCGTCAGCAGGCCCTTGGTGGAGATTTTCGGCGTCTCGCCCGTGTTCATCAGGAGGAAGCAGCCGGTGCCGTAAGTGTTCTTGGCCTCGCCCGGCTTGAGGCAGGCTTGTCCGAGCAGCGCGCCCTGCTGGTCGCCGATCGCGCCGGCGAGCGGAACGCTTCCCATCGCGCCATAAAATTCGCTCGACGAGCGAATCGCCGGCAGGCAGGCTCTGGGGATGTCGAACAATCGCAGAATGTCCTCGTCCCAATCGAGCGTCGCGAGATTCATCAATTGCGTGCGCGAGGCGTTGGTCGCGTCGGTCACATGCCGTCCGCCGCGCGGACCGCCCGTCAGATTCCAGATCAGCCAGGAGTCGATCGTTCCGAACAGAACCTCGCCATTTTGCGCGCGCGCTCGGGCGCCGGGGAGGTTCTCGAACAGCCAGACCAGTTTGAGTCCGGAGAAATAGCTCGCCAACGGCAGGCCCGTTCGCGCGCGCAGGCGATCCGTCCCGCCGTCGCTTGCAAACCGCGCGACAAGCGCTTCCGTCCGCGTGTCCATCCAGACGATCGCATTGCACAGCGGCGCGCCCGTCGCCTTGTCCCAAAGCACGGTGGTCTCGCGCTGATTGGCGACGCCGATCGCCGCGAGATCGGACCCCGCGGCGGAAGCTTTCGCCAAGGCGTCGTCGATCACCGCGAGCGTGTTTCGCCAGATCTCCGTCGCGTCGTGCTCCACCCATCCGGGCTGGGGGCAGATCTGCGCATGCTCGCGTCGGGCGAGCGTCACGACCTCGCCGGCTTCGTCGAACAGGATGAAGCGCGTGCTGGTCGTGCCTTGATCGATCGCGCCGACGTATTTGGCCATGATGCGTCCGCGTGGGGGATTGGGTTTCGCGCCGGCGGTAGGATAGCGAGTGCTCGGCGTTTCGCGCAAGCGCCCAACCAGCGCCAGCGGAATTATCGGCGCGCGCTCTGGCGCTTATCTTCGCGCGGCGCTACATTGATTCGGCGGCGCTGCGGGGCGCGTGTTGGACTTTAATTCCCCGGGGCCTTATCGATCTCCATGGGAGCTGTCCCTGGTCTCGCCCGTGGGCTTGGCCACATGGCGCCCACCTACTCTGTAGGTTCCCGGGATCGACGTCCCACGGCTCTCGTGGCCCGCACCCGCCTTTCCGGCTCAATTCCTCCGGCCCCCCGACGCGAGATGAACGACTTGAAGACGACGATGCGCCGACACGCTCTCGCCCGCCGCGACCTCGTGACGCAACGGGAAGCGCATGACGCCGCCGCCGCGATGAGCGCCCTGGCGTTGGAGTTGGTGCAGAAACTCGCGGCCGCCGGCTGCGCGCCCGTCGTCTCGGTCTATTGGCCGATCCGCAGCGAGCTCAACACACGCCCGCTGATCGAAACCCTCTGCGAGCGGGGCCTCAAGGTGGCGCTTCCGATTTTGGTGGCCGTCAAGCGCCCGCTCCTGTTTCGCGCCTTCGAGCCGGGCGACGAACTGGCCAAGGGGCCGTTCGGACTGAGCGAACCCTCGTCCGACAAAGCGGCGTTGGAGCCGGACATTGTCTTCGCGCCCTTGGCCGCCTTCGACCGCAAGGGGTATCGCCTGGGTTATGGCGGCGGCCTTTACGACGCGACGCTAAACGCATTGCGCGCGAAACATCCGGTCACGGCGATCGGTATCGCCTACGCCGTGCAGGAGGCGGACTCCATCCCCGTCGAAGATCACGACCAGAAGCTCGACTTTATCGTCACCGAGCGCGAGACGATCCGCTGCGCGTGAAGACCATGACCCATCGCGCGCGCCTCGCGATGGTCGAGCCGGGCGGTTATCGCGTTGACTATAAATGATTAAACGCGCGAGCGAAGACAAAACCGCGACAGGAAATATTCGCTCCGTTAACTAAAATTTTCGACCCGTCGTTAACCGCTGGGTAGCAATCTCGCGTCGAAGCCTGTCCATCGAGGCGGGCGTCCATGGACCCCCAATGGCTCGTCGCGTCACGCCCCATCTTCTCGTTCTTTCCCCGGCCTTGCTGGCGGCGGTCCTTTCGGGCTGCTCCGGGCCGGTGAAACCGCAGCGTCCCGCATGGCGCACCCAGGCGGAAAACGCCTGCCTCGCCCAGCGGCGGGTGCAGCCCTCCGCCTATGTGCAAATCGCCAACGAGATGGACGGCCCCGGCATTTGCGGTCTGACGAGTCCGTTCAAGGTCACGGCCCTGCAGGGGGGCGCCGTGTCCTTCAACGCCCGGGCGACGTTGGATTGCTCCATGGTCGCCGAACTCGACCAATGGCTCGTCGATGTCGTGCAGCCGGCCGCGCAAGTGCGTTTTGGTCAGGACGTGGTTCAGATCAATTCGATGGGCTCCTATGCCTGTCGCGGCATGAACAACCAGAGCAACGCGCCGCTGTCGGAGCACTCCTTTGGCAACGCGCTGGACATCGGCGGCTTCGTGCTGGCGGACGGACGCGAAATTTCGATCGTGCGCGACTGGACGCGCGGCGATCTTTTGACCCGCGCTTTCCTGATGGATGTTCACGGCGGTTCCTGCCAGCATTTTTCGACCGTGCTCGCGCCGGGCTCCAATCCTTTTCACTACAATCACATTCATGTCGATCTGGCGATGCATGGACGCGGCGGCAAACATATTTGCAAGCCGGTCCCGCATGAGATCGCCGCTCCGCCCGTCTCGCCCCTGCTGGTGACCAAGGGGCCGGCCCCCGTCGACGACGACGACAGCGACACCGGCGAGGCCCCCCCGCGCGCGGCGTTCGAGGGCGGGAGAGCGGCGAGTCTCGACTCATTCGCGGCGCCGCTGCCGCCGAGGCGGGGCGATTCCGGGGAAAACTGACGGACGCCCGCACCCTCGCGGGAAGTCACGCGCGGCGCGCGATTCGCATCACGCGATCTGAACTCTCGCCTCGCCTTGGGTCTCGCCAAGCGTCGCCAGAACCTTGGCGACGATCGAGGGCGCGTCGAGCTGCGCCTTGGCGATCATCTTGTCGTAGCTGTCCTGATCGATGTAGCAGTCGGGCAGGGTCATGCTGCGGAAGCGGAAAACGCCGTGCGCGCCATCGAGCAGCCCATCCTCGGACAGCGCCTGGAACACTTGCGCGCTAAACCCGCCGATCGAGCCTTCCTCGATCGTGATCAGCACCTCGTGCGAGGTGGCGAGGCGGCGCACCAGATCGCGGTCGATCGGCTTGGCGAAGCGGGCGTCCGCGACCGTGGTCGAGACGCCGCAACTCTCCAGCTCGTCGGCGGCCTTCAGCGCCTCGGCGAGCCGCGTGCCGAGGCTCAGCAACGCGACCTTTGAGCCCTCGCGCAACACGCGGCCCTTGCCGATCTCCAGCACTTCGCCGCGTTCGGGCAGCTCGACGCCGACGCCTTCGCCGCGCGGATAGCGGAAAGCGATCGGGCCGTCATTATAATGAACGGCGGTCGCCACCATATGGGTCAGTTCCGCCTCGTCGGCCGCGGCCATGATGACCATGCCCGGGAGACAGCCGAGATAAGCGAGATCGAAGGCGCCGGCATGGGTCGGCCCGTCGGCGCCAACGAGTCCGGCGCGGTCGATGGCGAAGCGCACCGGCAGATGCTGGACCGCGACATCGTGCACGATCTGATCGTAGCCGCGCTGCAGGAATGTCGAATAAAGCGCGCAAAAGGGCTTATAGCCCTCGGCGGCGAGACCCGCCGCGAAAGTGACGGCGTGTTGTTCGGCGATGGCGACGTCGAAAGTGCGCTCCGGGAAAGCCTTGCCGAAGATGTCGAGGCCGGTGCCGCCCGGCATCGCGGCGGTGATGGCGACGATTTTTTCGTCGCGTTCGGCCTCGGCGACGAGGCTCTTGCCGAAGACGCTGGTGTAGCTCGGCGCGTTGGCCTTGGGCTTGATCTGTTGTCCGGTGGCGACATCGAATTTATTGACGCCGTGATATCTGTCGTCCGAGGCCTCCGCCGGGGCGTAGCCCTTGCCCTTCTGGGTGATGACATGCACCAGCACCGGACCGTCGTCCTTGTCGCGCACATTCATCAGCACGGGCAGCAGATGGTCGAGATTATGGCCGTCGATCGGCCCGACATAATAGAAGCCGAGCTCCTCGAACATCGTGCCGCCGGTGATGAAGCTGCGCGAAAACTCCTCTGCCTTGCGCGCCTTGTCGTAGAAGAAGCGCGGCAGATGACTGGCGAGCTGCTTGGCGGCGTCGCGAATGGAGCGATAGGCGCCGCCCGAAACGAGCCGCGCGAGATAGGCCGACATGGCCCCGGTCGGCGGGGCGATCGACATGTCGTTGTCGTTCAAGATGACGATCAGTCGCGAATCGAGCGCGCCGGCGTTGTTGAGGGCCTCATAGGCCATGCCGGCCGACATCGAGCTGTCGCCGATCACCGCGATGACGTGATTGTCGCCGCCAGCGAGATCGCGGGCGATGGCCATTCCGAGGCCCGCGGATATCGAGGTGGAGGAATGGCCGGCGCCGAAGGGGTCGTATTCGCTCTCAAGTCGCTTGGTGAAACCGGATAGCCCGCCGCCCGCGCGCAGCGTGCGTATGCGGTCGCGGCGACCGGTCAAAATCTTGTGTGGATAGGTCTGGTGTCCAACGTCCCAGATAATTCGGTCGCGCGGCGTGTCGAACACATAATGCAATGCGACCGTGAGCTCGACCACCCCGAGTCCGGCCCCCAAATGCCCACCTGTCACGGAAACCGCTTCGATGGTCTCCCGCCGTAGTTCTTCCGCCAGTCTATGTAGTTGAGTTGGCGGGAGTTTCCGTAATTCATCCGGCGTTGAAATCCGGTCTAGAAGGGGGGTCTTTGATGTTGTCAAAGCAGCTTCTCTACTCTGGATAGGTGTAAGGGCCGGCCGTTCAACACCCGTCGCGAAAGGACGGGCTTTAGGTCGAAAGACTTTTTCAGGCATACACCGGTTAGGGCGGCGGGAGCAAATCGCAAGGCGCCGCGGCGAAGAAATGCCATGCTTGGACGAGTTCGCCATTGATGTCCCCGATTCGCTTTACGCTGTCAAAGTCGGCTTAAATATAATTTGCGCGAATCGAGCGCTCGACCACCCCCGTAATTACGCCGCGATTCGCCGACCGCGCCGTTCCGGCGGCCTTGCTCCGCCTTGGCTGGAAAGCTCGCGCGCGACAGTCTTGACGCTCTGGCTTGCTCCGAAGCGAAACTCGGCTTAAAAGCCCCTTGCGCCGACGGGGACGTCTCGTCAGGGCGCTTTTTTTCGTTCGCGCCGGCCCCGGCCGCGCGGCGCCTCGAACCAAGAAGACCGGAACACAACTCGCCGTGCCCGACAAAAGCGTCTT
>PLZT01000720.1 GCA_003152255.1 Methylocystaceae bacterium
GCATCGAGGAGATCAAGCGCTCGCTTTGAAGCAGCGGCTTATCAAAAGAGAACCACAGCCACAGCCCATCCGCGCAACGCCGCCGCGCTCCGAGCAGAGGAGCGCGGCGCGCGCGAGATGCCAACGCCGCCGTGTTTCGGTCCATTCACGAAGGCGGCGAATAAGAGGGCCGCTCAGCGCGGCAATCTGGACCGGAAGCACGTGAGGAGATCACAATTCGTGTTGTGCCGCGACCATGGGATCTCACTAAATCGAAGAGTTTGCTCGCGTGCGCCGGGTGCAGACGGATGCATCCGTGCGATGACCCGCTAGAAGCCGCCGAAGCGGCTTACTCCTGGGCTTGGTGGCTGAAGGCCAAAATGAAATCCGTCGCGGCGCTTGTTTATGGTGGCGGAGACCCGCGCGGCGGGATATGGCGGCGTGAGCGCCGTGGCGTGGGCGACGAGAATAGCGCATAGCACGGTCAATCGCGGCTCGAACGATTTGGAAGCGTTCGATGCCGCGCGAAAGGTTTGGCGCGCGGACGGCGGACGCTCCTTGCTGACGCAGACCGATCCGACGCTGTTGGAGCATATGCAGAGATTGCTCAAGTCGCCGTCCCACGGGAAAAGTGGAGGCTTCTGTTGCCAGGCGCCTCCGAACCCCGCCTAAAGGTGCGAACCCTTAGGACGTTGATCCCAGTACGGGCGCCGCATTACGCGGCGACAGCCACTGGTGTCAGGAGCCATCTTGGCAGGGTCTGTTTCACTCTCGGTGCAAGGGGCCGGTAATTGCGCCCTCGCTTGAGGCGCTGCATGTTGCGGGATGAAAAAATCAGCGCACTGGGCGCCCGCGCCAAATCTGACGGTCCTGACGGTCGAGCGCCATGGGGTGAATTGGGCGGTTTCGTTGAGCAGCGGCGATCACGCGGTATGCCCGGTTTGTGGGTTTCGATCGCATTCTCGGCATAGTTCATATCGACGAACACTCCGCGATCTTCCGGCGCAGGGAACGCCTGTCGAAGTTCGAGCGCAGCTCACACGCTGGCGATGTCGAAACGAGCAATGCGAGCGGCGCATCTTTGCCGAGCGCATTCCAGGGCTTGCAGCGCCGTTTGCGCGCCGAACCACGCGCCTTGCGGGCGTTGTGCGACTTTTCGGTCATAGCGCTGGTGGACGCCCGTCAGAACGGCTGATGGCGCGCCTTGGCATGCTCGTAGGCCACTGCACCATNNGGTATGAACTACGGAACGGTGATCGTCGATCTGGAGCGACGACAAGTGGTGGACGTGCTGCCAGACCGTTGGGCCGCTTCCACCTCCGAGTGGCTCAAAAGGCATCCGGAGATCGAAGTGATCAGCCGCGACCGCGCCGGACTCTATGCCGAGGGCGCACGCGAAGGAGCCCCGCAAGCGCGGCAAGTTGCCGACCGTTTCCACCTGCTGCAGAACTTCCGGGAGGCGGTAGAAAGACAGCTGATTTATCCGGGCGGGCCGGTAAGGAGAAGCAGCGACGGCGCTCCGGAAAGATCGGATTCCCGGAGAGTTTCCCAGGGCGCGCATCGGCATTTTGCACAGCGAGCGGCCCGTGCTGCGCAACTAGCCAGATTTGCTGAAATCAAGGTTCTTTATGAGGCTGGCGAAAGCATCACCGCGATCGCGCGCGCATTGGGTCTCGGGCGACGGCGTGTTGAACGCTGGTCGCGTTTCATTGTCCTGCCCGAACGCAACGCGATGGAACCGAAAGCATGCACGCCTGCCCACTTCGAAGCGTTCCTATCGCGCCGCTTTACCGAAGGAACCACATCGGTGCGGCTCCTATTCGCAGAGGTAAAGCAACAGGGGTATACGGGCTCCTATAGTCATCTGGCGCGGTTCATCGCGCCATGGAAAGACGCCGGCCGACCGCTCGACGTTGTCGTCGAGGCGCCCCTCGGTCCAGCGTCGCCAGCATTGTCGTGGCCAGACTGCGATGCTCGTTCTCCGGCGCCAAGGATCGATCCGACGACTGGTCGGCACATATCACCGCTCACTGCAGCGGCGCTTTGCGTCAAGCCAAGGGGACAAATGACGAGCCGCCAGTTGTCCATCGTCGATGCTCTGAAAGCGGGGTCGGAGGAGTTTACTGTGATGCGTCAGCTGGCGATGCGGTTTCGCGGTCTGTTTCGCGGCGGCTCCGTGGAAAAGCTGGACGAGTGGCTACGTGATGCGTTTTCTTGCGGCATCTATAGCATGCGACGCTTTGCAAAGACATTGTGGCAAGACAAAAGCGCAGTGCAGAACGCTGTGACGGACCCGTGGAGCAGCGGACAGACGGAGGGCCAGATCAATCGACTGAAGACGCTCAAGCGGTCGATGTATGGTCGCGCCAGCATTGAACTGCTTCGCGCGCGGATGCTACCGCTTCACGATTGCGACTTGCACCGAGAGTGAAACAGACCCTTTGAAGGTTTAGATCGCCGCTGACGAAGCCTTGGAGGTGGTCGAGCACGATAACTTCCGCACCAAATTTCTTCGCCGCACGGACGATCTCGTCGCTGTCTAAAGCGCGGGCGCAAATTGTACCACTGAACCGGTTTTGAGGAGGTCGCGCCGATTAACAAGGGGTGCAGACGGTGCGCTCGAGACGTCCTATTTCCCTATATCAACCCGGAGTGCCTGGCCACGGCAGAGCTCTTGCGGCTCACTGCTTACGACAAGCATCATCGGCTCCCCTGCTTCCAGCGTCGCTTCAAGGCGCTGCTCGGTTTGATCGATGCTGATCTTGAGGTGACGGCCGCGCCACTGAAGGCGGAAACCGAGGCTGCGCCAATTCGCTGGTAGCTTCGGATCGATGGCTACGCTGTCATTTTGCAAGGACACTCCTGCGAAACCGAAGACGGCCATCAGCCAGATCCCGCCCAGAGCCGCAATGTGCACGCCACCATCAATCGCCGCATGGGTATCCGCGAGATCAATCGCCGCGGTCCCCAGAAAGTAACGTAGCGCCTCGTCCGAGTATCCGAGCCGGGCGGCGACCATCCCATGCATGGCGGGGCTCAACGAGCTGCCGTGGTCGCAGCGAGACTCGTAGTAAAGGAAATTCTTCGCCGCGGCATCGCCACCGAACTCCCCGGCAACAGCCCCAGCAGCGCGACGACATCAGCCTGTTTGATCACCTGGGATTGCCGCGTCCGCTCCCGCCCAAGCACCACGTCCATTGGCACGGAACGACCTGCGTAGGCGGCGAGATCAATCTCTTCGAGCGGAGCGTGTCAACGATTTTGAG
>PLZT01000105.1 GCA_003152255.1 Methylocystaceae bacterium
AAAATTGCAGAAGAGCCATAAAAAGAGGCCGCATACGATTGTGACGCGGCGGCGGAATCCAATCGTGCGCAGTCCGGGCCGCAATTCGTCACGGCGTGTGCCGCGTTGCGGGAAGGTCTCCAGCTTTTCGCAATAATCGACAATCGCTCCCGTGAAACGATCGGCGACCGTCGGCGCTGTCTTGCCGGAAATCCGTCTATAGATGGCGACAAGCCGCGCGTCGGCTTCCGGCGAGAAAATGACGCGATACGGCGCCCATCAGGGAGCGTTCTTCGTCGCCTGCTCGTGCTCGGCCGCGAGCGAGGCGCGCACATTGGCTGCGGATCGCCCGCGCGACGGACCGGCCTTCATGGCGTCATAGGCCGGGACAACCTCTTGTCGCAGCCAATTCTCGACCGCGCGGTCCCGCGCCTGCAAGGCGCGCAAACCGTCGCGAATGACCTCGCTTTCACTGGCGTAATCGCCAGATGATACCTTGGCCTTGACCATTTGCGCCATTTCCGTCGGCAGCGTCACGCTGAATTGCTGGGTGCTACGCATCGGAACCCTCCAATAGTGTTTTTTAGGATGTCGCGCTCCATCCGCGCCTTGGCCAGTTCCGCTTTCAGGCGCGCTATCTCCATCTGCTCGGCGCTGATCGCCTTGCCCGCGACCTCCCGCAGTCGTCCCGCTGCTTCGGCCTTCAACCAGTTGTGCAGCGTTTGGTCCGAAAGCCCCAAGGTCTTGGCCGCCGACGAGACAGTCTGGCCTCCTTGGACAAGACGGATGGCCTCCTGTTTGAATTCCAGCGTGTATCGCGCCCGAACTATTCCTGCCATGCAAACCCCTCCAATGCCGATCCTACACAATCAGCCTTGGGGGACGTTCTTCAGGGGCAAGGTCATGATGTCTGGCGAGAATTGGCAACAGAGGCCGTCGCCTTGGCTCATAAATCACACGGGACTGGCGGCGCATAGGCTGCGGGGGTGGGCGGAAAGAAACAGCCGTAAGACATGGAACAAATCGGCGGCGCGCTCCTGCGCTCCCAGCTCCATGAACCCCCAAAAATCGCCAAGTATCATGCTGCACACGGCTTTCTCGCCCCGTTTAATGTTAAACAGGTAGCTCGTAAGCAATGATTTATGTCGGGCGGAGGGAATAGCGCATAAAAGCAATTCATCTGGCGCAATCCCAATGAAATCGGCGCACTGCATCATGCTAATCATAGCGCATTCTCCACGCAAATACCTCCAAGGGCATTTTGTCATATCTCGGTTTTATTTTTACGATGGCTTGAGCAGTGCCATGAGGACTTAGCGTTGCTGCAATGCACGCGAATGATGTTGCGGCGCAGCACAATATATACCTTGAAAACATGGCGGAAGCGTGACCGTAGCGTGGAAGCTCTTCAGGAACGCGCCGCTTTTCTCTTGGCAGGCCGTCCAGTCCCGCGCTAGCCTTCCCTCACGTCACCGGCAGGGATGCCATAGGGGCGTGCAAGGTGGTGGGGCTGGCGGGTTCCGAAACTGCCCCGCTAGCCCTTTCCGATTCCCGCGCCATGACAGGCTTACACAATTAAGCAATGATACCATTGCAATTGCATAATGGTATCAGCTTTTACCCGTAAGCTCTTCAATCGACTTCAAGCCGCGCGCCCGAAACACCGCGTCCAGCCCCTCCATGATGAGGGTATGCATCTTCGCCCGTTCCGAGAACGCCAGTTCGCGCAACTGGTCGTGAACGGCTGGCGGCAAATAGACGGTCTGCTGAATGGTCGCGTCTTTCGTCGCGCTACGGCGACGGGCGGGGCTGGAAACCTCGGCAAGAGCTATCGGCGCGGCCTGCTCAAGCGCTGTCGTCGGCTCCCGCAAGGGCGTCACGATCCCCGACAAGACAGTTCTACGCGGCTTTGACATGTTTTTTCACCTTAGGCTGAAGCTTGCAGTCAATCCAATTCCAAAGCTGGCGGATTTCGAACGCGGCGGCTCCGGTTTCGTTAAATTCGGTCACGCCCAAGCCTGCCGCCATAGCGTCCTGATGGTCGGCGCGGCTCACAATCGGCGGCTCGGCAATCAACCCTAGCGCCATGAGCCCTGCCCGCGTCTCGTCCACGCGGGATGAACGGGGCGGGCATTGCGTGAGGACAAAGGCAAAGGTCTTGTCGAGCCGGATGAGGCTTTGAACGGTCGGCAAGCATCCCTTGAGGTCGGTCGCCGTCGGGCGGCAAGGGATGAGGCAAAGGTCGGAAACCCGCATGACGGCGTTGATGTGCGGATTATCGACGCCGGGCGTGTCGATAACGACAAGGTCGTAACGAGCCTCCTTGAGCGTCACGAGGGCTTTATCAAGAGCCGTCGAGTCGATCCGCTCGAATTCGAGGCCTTCCGCGTCGCTCTTCCGGCTCTCGATCCAGTCGCTCAAGGTTCCTTGGCGGTCGAGTTCGAGCATGAACACGCGGCGGCCTTCCTGAAAGGCGGCGACGGCAACCGAGGCGGCGGTCGTGCTTTTGCCGCTCCCCCCTTTTTGCGTGACGAACGAGATTACCTGCATAGTTGCATCCTCGTGTAATGGTGCAATGGTATCATGGCGTCATTGCGTGCCAGCATCATTGTATCATGGCTTACTTGCTTACCATTAAAATTGCATTAAAATCCGTTAAGCGTGATCTTAACAATAGGTTGGCATAATATGCCATGACGTGCCAATATCGCGGGAAAAGGAGGTTGCCCGATGCCGACACGCAATGTTGTCCTGACCGAACACCAAGAGACGCTTATCGAGATGTTGGTGCAAAGCGGTCGCTATCAAAACGCGAGTGAAGTGCTGCGCGAAGGGTTGCGCCTCGTCGAAAACCGCGAAGTCGAGGAAGCGACGAAACTTGAAACCCTCCGCGCCGCCGCTCAACTTGGCGTGTCCGCTTTGGATCGCGGCGAGTTCAAAGAATTCCCGAACGGCCTAGCGTTGCTCGCTCACCTCAACAACCTCGCCGATAAAGTCGCCTGCGACACGGGGGACAATTGACGGGAACATGACGGCACAAAAGAACGCAACAATCGTGCGCCAATTTCCATTGCAATTATAATTCATAGAACTATAATTCATAGCGTTATGGGGGAAGCGTGCGGATTTTCAAAACCAAGCTTTTCGCACGCTTTGCGCGACGCGAACGGATCAGCGACGACGCTTTATGCGAGGCGGTCAGCCGCGTCGAAAAGGGACTGGTTGACGCCGATCTTGGCGGCGGCGTCATCAAACAACGCATCGCACGGCAAGGGCAGGGACGCTCGGGCGGTTATCGAGTCCTCCTCGCCTTTCGAGACAAGGAATGCACGATTTTTGTTTATGGCTTCGCCAAAAGCGACCGCGACAATATCGACGATCAAGAGCTTGCCGTCGTGCGCGAGGTCTCGGCCTCATGGTTGGCCGCCGATGCAAAAATGCTCGGGCTGGCTCTTGCACAAGGACTTTTAATCGAGGTGCAAAATGACGACTAGGACGAAAACGCCCAAGCAATCCCGCCTTATGCAGGAAATGCTGGAGACGGCCAAGGATATGCACGAAATCGGGATTATGGACGATGCCAGCTATCGCAAAATCACGATGCGCGACATTAATCGAGCCGAAGCGGCGACGCTTGCCCCTCTGACAGGTGAGGAAATTCGGGCTTTGCGTGAGCAGGCGAATATGAGTCAGGCCGTCTTTGCAACATATCTCAACCTCACGGTTGGCTATGTCTCTCAACTGGAACGCGGCGCGAAGCATCCGAGCGGCTCCGCGCTTGCTTTGCTCAATGTCATCCGGCGCAAAGGTATTGAAGCAATCCTCTAATTTGAGCATTTGTTTTCCTCGCCCAGCCCTTTGTTCGACCCGCCGGAGGCGAGGTCGAATCCGCGCGAAGCGCGGGCAGGGAAGCCCGCACGGTCTCGGTCGGCAGGGCACGATCTGGCCGCCACCACTTTTTGCTCGCAAAGCCTCTTTCTTCGACGCGCGAAGCGCGTCGGTGCGCCCGCGCCCCGAAGGGGCGCAGGTGGCGCACGCAGACAGGCCGCGAAGCGGCTCCGCATTCTTGCTAAACGGCTCCGAGGGTCTGTCCTAAACGTAAGAGGGCGGCTCCGAGGGGTGTTTCAGGATCGAGAACGGGTAGTGGAGGCGGGACTATAGAGGGAATAGAATCTTGAATCGTATTTCCTGCCGGAATTTCGGACTTAGAAGGATTGCCCTGTATTCCCGCAACCTTATGGCCTCGCGCCGCCAGCGGATCGAACAGCTGATAGCCGTTGCTGGTGCGCATAACCCGCCAGCGGTTCACCCAATGGCCGAACAGGTCGAGGGCGCTGTCCTTCACGCGCACGATGCGATTGACCCATGACAGCAGACCGGCGTCCTCAAGGGCTTTAATCGCCACGGAGACGGTCGAGCGCGCGACCTTCGCTTTTTCCGCGATCTTCTCCAGCGACGGGAAGCAAAGCCCGCTGCGCGCATTGTGGAAGCTCCACAACAGCGCCTCCAGCACGTCGAGGCATTTGGCCGTCAGCAAGCCGTAATGTTTGCCCTTCTCGGTGCGCTGCTTGAGGGCGCGGGCGCGGGTCATAATCCGCAACTTGGCCTCGCGGTCGAGCGGTTGCGGTCGCCCGTCGCCAAAGACCTTCTCGCGGCGGCGGCGAAGATGATTCGGAATTGATCGAGCAAAAGACATGGCCTCTCCTTTGGTTTGATCGCTCAAACCGCCTTGGAAAGGGGCTAAAAACCGGCGCAAACAACCCCGTTAGCGAAAACAGTGTTTCCGCTTGACAAGGGGCTCGATTTCGGGGAATTTCGTGAGTGCAACGTCAACGAATTCCTCGGCCTCGGCCGACAATGAAGCCCGCCTTTCAAGGCGGGTTTTTGCGTTTCTGGGTCTCGTTTTCTCCAGAAAAGTTGCAGGACATGCGCGGCGCGAATCTGCGCGCGCATCCGGCCATGCTGCCGAGATTTTGCTGATTCGTCGAGAGTCTTGTGATTTTTCGCCAGAATTTCAGGCGCGCGCGACTTTCGCGCGATAAACGCAGCGCATAAGATACTGGTACGGAATCCAATCGTGCTCTAACGTAAAGCCATGCCCGAAACACTTCTAAATCAGCAATCCCCCGCGCCAAACGGCAAAAAAATGCCCCCCTCAAGAAGGGAGCAATTGCGCGGCCTTAAAGAAGGCTCGAAACAACTCGAGATTTTGAAAGCGCAATGGCCTAAGATTTTTGACGACCCCCAAAACATCAGGCCGCTTTCGAGTTCCGTCGCGCCACAAATCGCGGCCGCTCTTGGCTGGATACCCGCCTATACACGCGGCGTGCTAGGGGTATGGAAAAATCGCAGCGCCTATTGCCGCGCCGTTCTCTCTCATTCCGTCCGTATCAATCTTGACGGTTCACCGAGCGAGGAAGTTATCAACGACCGCGACCGCGAACTTGCGAAGGCTCAACTCGACCGGTTTGCGGCACGCAACGCCGCAAACCGCGAACGCGAATTGACAAAAGAAACCGACACAAAGGGAAATCGACAGGTCGGCCTGACAACAGAACTCTCCCAAGAATGGGTCGAAGTCCTCAATTCCGAAACCGCGATTAAAGTTCGTTGAGGTCGTCCATGATTTCGCGCGGACTGTGGGGGTCAAGGATCGGCATAGATGCGATTTCCGTGACAATTCGATCGACGCTCGCCTTTCGCGCCGCAACGGCGGCGAGGGACTGGTCGCGCCGCCTCTGCGGCTCCACCGCCACGCCGGTAGCGCGCGCACGCGCTTCAAGGGCTTGCCGTATGGCGTCCTCGAAAGAAACGCGCTGCCCAGCGGCAAGCCGCTGGGCGAGGTCTTCGGTTTCTTGAGAGAGATTGATAATGCGGATCGATTTCGCACAAACCGCCGTGAAAGCCCATAAAACCGTGGCTTTCCGCCAGAAAATCGATTGAAACGTTCCGCGCGATGATACCATTAGACAATGATACCATTACAACGGTATGCCCCTTTGGCCAGAACTAACGAAAGTGCCTTCTGGTACACATAAGGAAATTATGGCGACGGGTCAGTGAGATAGCGAAAAACAGATGTTTCCCGACGCCCGTCGATTGTTGTCCTGAAGGGCCGAAAACGGGCCGATTCCATGTGCGATAAACACTGTCGGAATGGAAAAGTGTGCGGAAACCATGATGCGATGGTTTTCCGACAGGCTATCCGTTCTCGTTCCGTCCCCTTATGCGTACCAGAAGGCACTTTCGTTAGTTCCGGCCCCTTTGAAGACGCGCGGGGGGAGCGAAATTCGCGGTAGCGCCATTATGGTGCGGATACCGACGAAGCCGG
>PLZT01000031.1 GCA_003152255.1 Methylocystaceae bacterium
CACTCCCGCTTCGATTCATGACGGCACAGCCTATCTGCTGCGCCGAACCAGCGGAACCCCAGCCCAAGTCGAGTCAATCAGCCGGAGATCGTATGAGGCTCTTTTCGGCGCCGCGCCTTGGATTGCTTGAGGCGATAGCTTTCGCCGTTCATCTCGAGGATATGGACATGATGGGTGAGGCGATCGGGCCGCGCGCCGGTCAGACGCTGGTTGCCGAACATGGCAGTATGACACCCATCCTCGGATGGGTCGGATGCCTGATCACGGTCACCGATTCCAGGCGTTCGCTTTTTGGTCAACAGTTTGCAGTTTTGTCGGAACGTTCGGGGCGGGGTCCCGCCTTTGTGGTTGTCGAATTGCCTGATGGACGCAGGCGTTCGATCCGGATTGGGAGAGCGGCGCATAGCCGAGTTCGTCGACGATGAGCAGCTCGACGGCAGCGAGCTGCGCCTGGAGCCTGAGCAAGCGCTTTTCGTCGCGCGCCTCCATCAACTGATAAACGAGCCCCGCCGCCGCGGTGAAATCGAGCCCGTTCCTGACGAATAATGTGGCGCGGCACGGACGCCTCAGGGCGGTGCATTCCTTTGTTCAGGCGTGATGCATTTTCTCTGTGGCTCGACGATGCAAAATGACTCCGGCGTTGACACGGGTTAAGTCGACGGAATCCTTCGTCACGTTTCGCCATCGTACGTTCAATCTCGGCAAGCGGCTCGATGAAAAGGCGCGAGACCGAGCATGGTTCGATCCGCCCTAGGCGAATGAGCGCGAGCAGATCGAGCGCCATCCAGCAAAGGGCGGAAATCTTCGTCAGCGAATTGTCAGAATTTCAGCGATTCTCCTCCAGCAGCCTCAGCGCCCAGCGCGCATGTCCTTCGGGCGGCGTCGAGCAGGCCAACAGTCGGCTACTGCGCAGGCGGTTTCAAAGCCCCCATCTGCGTATGAACCAGACTTTCACGACATGCGTGAGGATTGCGTATGTCAGCAGCATGGCCGTAACCAACGGCCAGTAGAGCGTGGGCAGCGGCGTGAACCCGAGCACCGAGCCCGCCCAAGTGTATGGCAGCGCGATCCCGACCGCGCAGATGATGACAGTCGTCGTGATGAGGGCGTTGCTCGCGCGGCTCTCTAAAAATGGAATCCTCGCTGTCCTGATGATGTGGATTATCAGCGTTTGCGTCAGAAGAGACTCGACAAACCATCCGGTTTGGAACAGTGAAGGATTGCTCCAGGCATTGAAGACATACAACATCATGCCATAGGTGGCGTAGTCGAAGATGGAGCTGATTGGCCCGATAAAAATCATGAATTTGAATATATTGCTGATGTCCCACTTTCTCGGTGACACCACGTATTCTTCATCAACGTTATCGGTTGGAATCGTTGTTTGTGAGAAGTCATAGAGCAGATTGTTCGTCAGGACCTGGATTGGCGCCATCGGCAGAAAGGGTAGAAAAATGCTGGCGCCGAGCACGCTGAACATGTTGCCGAAATTCGAGCTGGCGCCCATTTTGATGTATTTTGTAATATTCGCGAATATTCTGCGGCCTTCTATAACTCCCTCGTCAAGGACGAGAAGATTTTTTTCGAGCAGGATGATGTCGGCGGTTTCCTTGGCGATGTCGACGGCGGTGTCGACCGAGATTCCCACATCCGCAACCTTCAAAGCCGGGCCGTCGTTGATGCCGTCGCCGAGATAGCCAACGACGTGCCCCTTGCGGTGCAGCGCCTCGATGACTTTGGCTTTCTGCGGCGGCGACAATTTCGCGAAGACGACCGTGATCGAGGCGAGCTCCGAGAGAGCGTCGTCGCTCATATGCTCGATCTCGGGTCCAAGCACGATGCGATCCACCTTCAGGCCGACGTCCTTGCATATTTTGCGCGTCACGATTTCATTGTCGCCAGTAAGGATTTTGACGGAGACGCCCGCCTTGGCGAGATCCGCGATAGCTTCCGCGGCGCTGTCCTTCGGTGGATCGAGAAAGGCGATATAGCCGAGTAGCGTCAAATCACTCTCGTCAGCGACGGTATAGGCGATTTGCTCCGGAGGCATCTCCTTGTAAGCGACGGCGACTACGCGGAAACCATCGGCGTTGAGTTCGGCGGTTTCACGTTTGGCGGTTTCGAGGTGAGAAGGGTCGAGGCGCCCGCACTCGTTTTCCGTTTCGTAATGGGTTGAGATTGAGAACAGCTCCTCCACCGCGCCCTTGCAGATCAGAAGATGCCGCCCGTCATCGCGTCGGACGAGGACCGATAATCGTCTACGGTTGAAATCAAATGGAATTTCGTCAATTTTCGTGAACTGATGGTCTGGGCGCAGCGTGCTCGCCAATTCGTGGTGTTCGAGAACCGCGACATCGAGAAGATTCTTGAGGCCCGATTGGAAATGGCTGTTCAGATAAGCGTATTCGAGAACGCGATCCGAGTCTTCTCCATATATGTCGAGGTGCCGCTTCAAAATAATCCGATCTTGTGTTAACGTGCCGGTCTTATCCGTGCATAGAACATCCATGGCGCCGAAGTTCTGGATAGCGTTGAGCCGCTTCACGATCACCTTTTTGCGCGACATGGCGATCGCGCCTTTGGCAAGGTTCACTGTCACGATCATTGGCAGCATCTCTGGCGTCAGTCCCACGGCCACCGCCACCGCGAAGAGCAACGCCTCCAGCCAGTCGTGCTTTGTTAGGCCATTGATGAGGAAAACCGTTGGCACCATCACCAGAATGAAGCGGATCATCAGCCAGGTGAATCTGTTGACGCCCTGATCGAAGGCGGTCGGCACGCGTCGCCCGGCGATCTGGCGAGCAAGCTGGCCAAAAAACGTTTTCGGGCCAGTCCGAAGGATCACACCCGTGCCGTAGCCCGAGACGACGTTCGCGCCCATGAAACAGATATTCGGCAGGTCGAGCGGATCATCGCAGTCACCATCGCGCGCGTGCGCATATTTCTCGGCGGGCATGGCTTCGCCGGTTAGCGTTGACTGGTTGATGAACAGATCCTTGGCTTCGAGCAGGCGGAGTTCGGCCGGAATTATGTCGCCTGCGGAAAGTCGGACGATATCTCCCGGCACGAGTTGTTCGATTGGGATTTCAGAACATGGATTGTCCGCATCACATGGGGTGCGTCTGACGCTCGCCGTTGTATGCACCATGGCGCGCAGTTTGGCGGCCGCCTCGTTGGATTTATGCTCCTGTATAAAGGCGGTTGTAATCGCAAGGACCACCATCGAGGTGATGACGACGGCGGCGCGGACGTCCCCCGAAAAATAAGAAACGGTCGCCAAGGAGAGCAGCAGGGCGTTCAGCGGATTACGGGCGCGGCTCCATAGTTCTCGCAGGATGGGCACCTTGGTTTCGCTTGCGATGAGATTGAGTCCGAATTTCTCTAGGCGCGCGTCGGCCTCCATTTGAGACAGGCCTTCGAGACTTGTTCCCGCCTTAGAGCAGGCTTCGCCAGGCTGTAGCCGACTGACCTCCGCGAGATAACCGTCGCGGGCGCGGGCATGTTGTTCGGTCCCGGAGAGACGAGGCTCGTCCATCGGCTTCGAGCGGAAGTTTATAAATATTATTGCAAATAATCCGATCAAAGCAACGAGCGCTAGAAGCACAAGCAACATTGGACTTACCACGATCGCAGGCGCGATCGCGGGCGCGGAGGCGGCCGCCGGAGCCGCCGCGGTCGGAGGCGCGGCGCTATTGGTGATGAGCTCACTAACTTCGTCGAGGAGGTCTTTCGCTGTAGCGAGCTGTGGTTCGAGTCTTAACGCGGCTTCGAGGTCTTGTTTAGTGTGGTCGAGATCATGTTTGCCGCGATAAGCGTTGGCCCGGCTGAGGAAGGCGTTCGCATCGTTGGGATTGAACCGGATCGCCTCGTCGTAATCGGCGATGGCGCGATCGAAATCGTTCTTCGCCCGATAGGCCTCGCCCCGGCCATAGAACGCCGCTGGAGATTGGGATTGCCCCGAGATTGCGGCGTCATAATCCGCGATGGCGCGGTCGAACTCGCCCTTTGCATGGTAGATCGACGCGCGTTCCATGAGCGCTCGCGCCGACTTCGGATAGAGTTTTAGCGCCTTGTCGAGATCAGCGAGGGCGCGATCAAAATCGCCTTTTGCCCGATAGGCGGCGCCCCGATTCATGTAGGCCGTAATCTGATTGCTCTTGGTTTCCCGCCTCCCACGCTCGATGAGCCGCGAGCAACTTACGATCCGTGCGTCGAGGTTCGCGCCGCGACACCCCATCCAGAAATCTTCCTTGGCAAAAGCCGCCGAGCTGAGCGAAGCGCAGCCGAAAGCTGCAAGCTCGAAACAAACGACAAGGGAAAACAAGCTGGACTTGGCGAGAGAGCGATAAATCGAATGACGCACCATGCCACAACTCCCAAAGCGCGTTAGTTGGCCGTGCTGGGTATAATCCCCCGAGCTCCTGCTTATAGCTTAGTCTCGACGGCTCCTCACCCATTCTCTCCGGTAAGTTCAGCCCGGTGCGCAGTTCACGCAATTGCTCCTGGCTCGCGGGGGACGACGCCTGTATGGAAAATTCGCTGGGAGGCAGGCGCCGAGGGCCCGACGATTGCGTAACGGTCGCACATAGGCCTCACGCACCAGCAACGTTGCAAGCCCTGGCCCGATACGCTGCAAGCGAGCGGGCGCAAGGATCATGTTTTCGACCTCATTCGCGGGCGCGGCCTTCGTCAGCACTTCGTCTCGAGCCGCTTCAACCGCTTTGATTTGTCTCAAAACAAGTTCGAGCCAATCAAGAAGACGTTCGATCCGGACCAGAGCGGTTTGCGGGATGGAGCGTCATTAGGCTGATGCAATTTGGACAGCCGCTTTTTAGCAAGGCGTTTCGCCGCAACTCCCTTCTGATCGTCCCTTTGTCTTTGTCGCGACCGATCATGCGGCCAATTTCCGAGCGAGATATTCGCGCTAAACGCAGACGGAATATCTGGCGCCGCTCACTCTCCGTGAGCTCCCCGTATCTTGTTCCCATGGCAGCGCCCCTGTAGGGCGTTGCACTTGGCTTGTGAATCCATCGGGATTGAGTGTGACATGAAAGGTTCACAATATATTCGCAATCATGTGTAGCAATGATACAGTCAATATTTTGATACGACTTATCAAACCAAGTGACTGTTGCAACGCAGCAAAAAAACGGCAAGGTTTTAAAATTCGTCGCGACTTCACTTCAATGACTAAAGCGCAGCAAGTTGTCGTGTGCTGGTGTGAGGGATGACGTCATGATCACCTTCGAGCGATGCGCAGCCTTTGCAGGGCTTGCTCCAAATGAAATGTTCTTGGGCGCGGCCCCATCCGCCCGGCATCATGGCCTGCTTTCGAGCTATCGCCTGAATTTATGGCGGGGCCCGAAAGTCGTGTGCAGATTGATCGTCTCCGACATTCGCACTTTCCTCGATCTCGGAGCTTCAAAGCGAGCGGCGGATTTGCTGCTCGTGCTGAGGGAGTTCCTCTCCGACTACCCGGAAGCCTCTCTCGCCGCAACGGGTAAAATGGGTAAGGGACAACTGCCAAAACAGGCCGGCGCACCTGTTTATCCGTGGCCGGACCTCTTCGTGGCGGAGAAGCTATGCCGTCAGCTGGCCCTCACCACCGGCGCCATGGGCTCACTGTGACTAAAGATGGGAAGGGTTAGAGGCGCCCCCAATCTCCTTCGCCCGCTGATGCCACCTTCGATGCCCAGAGGCTGTTTCTATTGCATCCGCGAGATAGGAGGGAAATATGACGACGCTGATAGCGCTGGCGCGCATGATGGAGCGATATAACCACGCCGTCGCTCCGAAGAGTAATTGCCTCGCGTGGCAGAAATTTATCGAAGAATGTCGCTGCGATCTGCATCGCCTGCCCTGGGGTGATAATGCCGATTGTTTCGTTCCGGAAGGGTTCGCGCAATATTGGAGCCTGGTCGCAGCAGGCGAGAGCCGAGATTTCGATCCGAAAAGTGGTGACTATTCGGCCGGCGCGTGACTTCCGGAAAAACACAAAACGGCCCGTCGCTATATCCCCGCCCGGGGCCGTCTTCGTTGTCGCTGGAGAGCAGAGTTCAAGCTATGGGTCCAGCTGCGATGGCGCAAAAGAGCGACTAAGCGGCGAAGAGTTACGTGAGGCACGAGGCGGCCAGATCGCTCCAGAGGCGCTAGAGCACTATCCGATCATATTGC
>PLZT01000281.1 GCA_003152255.1 Methylocystaceae bacterium
AGCGCGCCGCCCTCGCCTGGGAGGAACGGCGCTTCAAGCGCTCCATCGCGCCGGTCAAGGACGTGAACGGCCTCGTCATTCTGGACCGCGACGAACATCTTCGGCCCGGCACCGACATGCAGTCGCTGGGCGGGCTAAAGCCCTCCTTCACGCTGATGGGCGAACTCGGCGGCTTCGACGCGGTGGCCATTCAGGCGCATCCGGAACTGGAGAGCGTCAATCACGTGCATCACGCCGGCAATTCCTCGGGGATCGTCGACGGCGCGGCGGCGGTGCTGATAGGCTCATTGGCGGCGGGCGAACGGATAGGCGCCAAGCCGCGTGCAAAAATTCGCGCTTTCGCCAATATCGGGTCGGAGCCGGCCATGATGCTGACCGGACCGATCGACGTGACAAAGAAACTGCTGGCGCGCGCCAAGATGACGATCGCCGACATGGACCTCATCGAGGTCAACGAGGCCTTCGCCGCCGTCGTCCTGCGTTTTCTGCAGGCTTTCGCGGCCGATCCCGCCAAGGTCAATGTCAACGGCGGCGCCATAGCGCTCGGCCATCCGCTCGGCGCGACCGGCGCGATGCTGGTCGGAACCGCGCTCGACGAATTGGAGCGGTCCGGCAAGGCGATAGCGCTGGTGACGTTGTGCATCGGCGCCGGCATGGGCACCGCGACGATCATCGAGCGGGTGTGACCCGCTCGCAGTACGCGGCGCCTCAAGAATTTTCGGTCGCCGGCTCGGCGCCAGAAGCCTTCCAGGAGTCTTCAATGAATCTCCAGAATTTCAAATTCGAAGCCGGCGCCGACGGCGTTGCGCTGCTCACCTGGGATATGCCGGGGCGATCGATGAACGTCATCACCGAAGCCGTGATGGACGAACTCGCGCAAGTGGTCGACGCCGTGAAAAACGACGCGGCGATCAAGGGGTGCGTCATCACCTCCGGCAAGAGCGCGTTTTCGGGCGGCGCGGACCTCTCCATGTTGCAACAGAGCGCCGCGCTCTTTGAGAAGGCGCTGAAGACGCATGGCGAGGACGTCGCCAAAAAGGAGTTTTTCGAAGGCGCGCGGCGGCTCTCCCTGCTTTACCGAAAGCTGGAGACAAGCGGCAAACCCTTCGCCATCGCGATCAACGGCGTATGCCTCGGCGGCGCTTTCGAGCTGGCGCTCGCCTGTCATTACCGCGTCCTCGCCGACAATGACAAAACCAAGGTGGGCCTGCCGGAGATCAAGGTGGGCCTGTTTCCCGGCGGCGGCGGGACGCAGCGGGTGGCGCGCTTGCTGCCGACCGGCGACGCGCTGCAATTTCTGTTCAAGGGCGAGCAGATCAAGGCCAAGGTCGCCAAGGCCGCTGGGCTGGCGCATGAACTCGCGCCCGAGGGCGAGATCGTTGAGCGCGCCCGCGCCTGGATTCTTGGCGGCGGCAAGGCCACGCAGCCTTGGGACCAAAAGGATTTCAAGGCCCCCTCCGGCCGCGTGTTCTCGCCCGGCGGCATGATGATATGGCCGCCCGCCAACGCGATCTATCGGCGCGAGACCTACGACAATTATCCGGCGGCCAAGGCCATTCTGCATTCGGTCTATGAGGGGCTGCAACTGCCGATGGATCAGGCGCTGACGGTCGAGGCGCGCTGGTTCGCGCATATTCTTCGCTCGAAGGAAGCCGCCGCGATGATTCGCTCGCTGTTTCTCTCCAAAAACGAGCTGGACAAGGGCGCGCGCCGCCCGAAGGATGTTCCGCCGACCAATCTCAAGAAAATCGGCATACTCGGGGCGGGCTTCATGGGCGCCGGCGTCGCTTATGTGAGCGCCAGCAACGGGCTCGAGGTGGTGTTGCTCGACCGCGATCAGGAGAGCGCCGACAAGGGTAAGGCCGGCTGCGAAAAGCTGATCGCCGGACAGGTCGCGCGTGGACGCGCGACCGCCGCCGATCAAGCGGCGTTGCTCGCGCGCATCGAGGCGACCGCCGATTACGCGCGCCTGAAGGGTTGCGATCTCGTGCTCGAGGCGGTGTTCGAGGATCGTGGCGTGAAGGCCGAGGCGACACGGCGCGCGCAGGAGGCGGTTGGACCCGACGTGGTCTTCGCCTCCAACACGTCGACGCTGCCAATCACCTCGCTGGCCCAGACATCCGCCCGCCCGGACAATTTCATCGGCATTCATTTCTTTTCGCCGGTCGAAAAAATGCTGCTCGTCGAAATCATTCTCGGCAAGGAAACGGGCGATGTCGCGCTGGCGACGGCGCTCGATTTCGTGCGCATCCTCAAGAAGACGCCGATCATCGTAAATGATTCGCGCGGCTTTTTCGCCAATCGCTGCGTGCTGAATTACGTGCGCGAGGGGCAGATCATGCTGATCGAGGGCGTCCCCGCGGCGATGATCGAGAACGTCGCGCGCATGGCCGGCATGCCGGTCGGGCCGCTCTCGCTCAACGACGAGGTTGGGCTCGATTTGGGCTGGAAGATTCTGCAAGCCGCCAAGAAAGACTTGGGACCAACGGCCGCCGATCCGGCGCAGGAGCGCGTGCTCGAATTCATGGTCGAGCGCAATGGGCGCTTCGGCCGCAAGAACGGCAAGGGATTTTACGATTATCCGGCGAGCGGCAAAAAGACGCTATGGCCTGGTCTCGCCGAACTCGCCGACAACAAGATCGATCCCGACACTCTTGACGTGACCGAGATGAAACAACGCTTCCTCGTCATACAAGCGGTGGAAGCCGCGCGCACCATAGCGGAGCATGTCGTCACCGACCCGCGCGAGGCCGACGTCGGCTCGATCCTCGGCTTTGGCTTCGCGCCGTTCACCGGCGGGGCCTTGTCCTATATCGACGGCATGGGCGTAAAGGCCTTCGTCGAACTGTGCGACGCTCTGACCGCCAAGCATGGCGCGCGCTTCGCGCCGCCGCCCTTGCTGCGCGAAATGGCGGCGGACGGCGAGACGTTTTATCGCCGGTCCAAGGCGGCGTGAAGCGCGCCTATCGGTCGCCGCCATGTCGGCAGCAGCCGACGAGATGATCGTCCACCATCCCGACCGCCTGCATGAAGGCGTAGACGATGGTGGGCCCGCAAAATTTGAAGCCGCGCGCCTTCAAATCCTTGGCTATTTTTTCGGAGAGGGCGGTCCGGGCGGGAATGTCGCTGGTGCGGCGGGGGTGATTGACGATCGGGCTGCCGTCGACGAAATCCCAGAGATAGGCCGAAAACCCTCTCTCCTCCTCCAGCGCCAACCAGGCCCGCGCCGAGGCCGCCGCGCCCTCGATCTTGGCGCGGTTGCGGATGATGCCCTCGTTTTGCATCAACGCGGAAAACTGGCGTTCGTCGAACCTTGCGATTTGTTCCGGCCGAAAGCCGGCGAACGCGGCGCGAAACGCCTCTCTTTTGCGCAAAATGGTGATCCAGGACAGGCCTGCCTGGAATCCGTCCAGCACCAGCTTTTCGAACAGAGCGCGCGAGCAGCGCTCCGGCCGGCCCCATTCCTCGTCGTGATAGGCGATGTAGAGCGGGTCGACGCCGCACCAGGGACATCGGGCCATGCCGTCGCCGTGCGAAATCACGTTGGCGTCGCGCCAGGAAATCGGATTCTCGTGGCCGGTTTTTCCTCCCGTCTTCGGCATTTTCGCCTCTTCCCCTCCGACCCCGCGACAAAATGCTGCCTTCAAGGCTAAGTTTTGTAGGTTCAGATTGCCTTCATGTCGATCTTGGGATTATCGTCCGGTCGGTCG
The DNA here is from genome assembly GCA_003152255.1 of Methylocystaceae bacterium. The sequence goes on from PLZT01000281.1 coordinate 3,711, forward strand.
AATCCTCACGGCGCGGCATGTGCTTTGCTCGCGGGGTTAGGGCGTTTTCGCCGACCGTTGCAATTCTGGAGAACTTCGCGACAAGCGCCGGTTCTCCATCAGGGGGAGAGTTTTATGTCGATTCGTCTCGCTATCTCTACCGCCGCAGCCGGCGTCTTCGCCCTGGGCCTCGCTGTCGCCATTCCGGGCGAGGCGTTGGCGCAGGCGAATGTCCTCAAGGAATGCGGCTCGCAATATCAAGCCGCCAAGGCCGCCAACCAGCTCAATGGACAGAGCTGGCAAGAATATTTGAAAGCTTGCCGCGCGCGAATCGCCGAGCCCACGGCCGCGCCCACTCCGGCCCCAGCGCCCGCGCCCGCTCCGGCCCCCACGCCGGCCCAAGCCCCCGCTCCGGCTCCCGCGCCCGCCCCGGCCCCCGCGCCGATGACGGCGGCTCCGACGCCCGCGCCTACGAAGCCGGCCGCCGCGGCGAAACCGATCACCGACGGGCAAGCCGCGATGCGCGCGCGCGAAAAGCAGTGCGGCGCGGAGTGGAAGGCCCAGAAGGCCGAACTCCACAAAACCAATCCCGCGATGAAATGGCCCCAGTTCTGGAGCGAGTGTAACAAGCGGCTAAAAGGCCAGGCTCAGTAACGGGACCGTTCAAGCCCAATGACATCGCCCGGAGCCTCCGCTCCGGGCGTTTTTTTTCGTCGCCGCCTTGGCGCCCCGCGTCGCGAACGATCTTGCGATTCAAATGCATTTCGTGGCACAGCCTAATGGCTAGGTTCGCAGGGCGAGGGGGGCGGAGTTGAACAAGACCGAATTGCACAAATTGCAGGACTTCCTGCGGCGATCGCTTGGCAATGACGACATCAGGGTGACGCTCGACCCCAAAAACTCCGAGGCGGCGGCCGTGCATCTGGGCGAACGCCAGATCGCGTCATTGACGGTGGACGACGAGGACGGCGACCGGTCATTCGCCTTCGCGATGAAGATACCCGTCGGCCGCGAGGCCCTGCAGTCATATTTGCGCAAACTGTTCGAAAACGATCGGCTCACATTGGCGCCGCGCGGCCGCAAGACCGATTCGGTCGAATTGAACAGCGGCGCGGATTTTCTCGGGATCATTTCGGCCGACGACGCCAAGGGGTCGAGCTATACCCTGCAAATCGCCATACTCGACATCGACCTCGACGAGGTCTGAGCGGTGGCCGGCGTGATCTCGACGGAAGAAGGCTTTGGTGCACGGATATCGGCGTGGCGGCATTTTAAGGGTTGTAGTGCAGATATTTTCCGTGGCTATCACGGGGGTCTGTCGTGCCGTTCAAGTTTAATTCCAAGGGCCGTCAT
>PLZT01000645.1 GCA_003152255.1 Methylocystaceae bacterium
TGATCGCCGATGCGTCGATTCCGCGTGGCGGCGATATTTCGATCTCCGCCAAAGGCGAGGACGACGACATGAGTTTTCATGTCCAGGCCAAGGGCGTCAACGCGCGGGTCACGCCCGGCGTCGCAAGCCTTCTTTCCGGCGAGCCCGAGGACGGCTCGGTCGACGCCCGCGCGATCCAGGCCTATTACGCCGGGCTCGTCGCGCGATCCTGCGGCCTCGAAGTGTCGCTCGCTTTGGCTGGCGACGTCGTGACCATCGAGGCCACGCCGATCGCGGCCGAGGCGTCGGAGAGCCCGCGAGAGCAAGTCAGCGCCGTCGCCTAGCGCGCTTTCCGCTCGGATGGAAGCATCCGAGCGATAAGAAATCGCGCAAGAACAAAGTGCTGGAGCAAGTTCTGGTCGCAAAAGTCTGTCAACTTTTGCGGAACTTGCTCTAAAGCAAACAAAACCATTCTCCAAATCAAACCTCGCGGCGCGCGAACGCCGCGAGGTTTTTTCGCCGACCGAAGCGTTGCGCGCAGGTTCCAATTTTAACTGCGGTTTAACGCCCGGATTTCTGGTCTCTTAACACCTTCGCGCCACAATGACTCTTGTTGGCCGCGCCTGCGGCGCGAGAGTCGCCATGGACGATTTACTTACCGAATTTCTGGCGGAGGCGGCCGAACACATCGACGCAGCGTCGATGGAACTCGTGCGCATCGAGAAAGACCCCGGCAACCCGGCGCTGATCGCCAGCCTGTTTCGGCACGTCCACACGATCAAGGGCAGCTCCGGCTTTCTGAGCCTGCCGCGCGTCGGCCGCCTCGCCCACGGAGCCGAGGCGCTGATCGGGCGCCTGCGCGATGGAGCGAAGGCCAGCGGCGAACATATTTCCCTCATTCTCGCGGTCGTCGATCGCCTATCGTCGCTGCTCGTCGAGATCGGCCGGCTGGAAGCGGAGCCGGAAGGGGACGACTCCGATGTTTTGCGGGCGCTGGAAGCACAGACAAAACTACTGAGAACCCCGGAATCGACGCCGCTGGCGCCCGCCTGGACGGCCCCCGCGCCGGAAGCAGAACCCGGCGTCTCGACCGCGGTCGGCGCTGCCCCGTCGCGCGACGCCGCCGGCGCGGCCGCTCGATCGACCGAAACCGTGCGCGTATCGATCGGCGTGCTCGACCGGCTGATGGGAATCGTCTCGGAACTCGTGCTGACCCGCAACCAGCTGCTGGAGCTCTCCGCGGATGGGGGCGACGAGCGCGTCAAGGGCTCCGTGCAAAATCTGTCGAGCGCTACCAGCGATCTGCAAGACGCGGTCATGCGCGTGCGGATGCAGCCGCTCGATAAGCTGTTTTCCACCTTGCCGCGCCTGGTGCGCGATCTTTCGCTGGAACTGAGAAAAAAGATCAGGATCGAGACCTTTGGCGCGGAGACCGAGCTGGACCGCCAGGTGATCGAACTCATGCGCGCGCCGTTGACGCACATCATCCGCAACGCCGCCGATCACGGGATTGAATCCGTCGCCGAGCGCATCGCCGCCGGCAAGCCCGATACAGGCCTGATCCGCGTCACCGCCGCCTATGACGCCGGTCAGATCACGCTCGAGATCAAGGACGACGGTCGAGGTTTCGACGTAGCGCGCATCAAGAAGAAGGCCCGCGAACGCGGGCTTGCGAGCGCGCGGGCGCTCGAGAAAATGACCGACGCCGAACTCTATCCGCTCGTCCTGCTGCCGGGCTTCTCGACCGCCGAGCAGGTGTCGAAGGTTTCGGGTCGAGGCGTCGGAATGGATGTCGTGCGCGACAACATTCATTCCATCGGCGGAACGGTGTCGCTCGCGTCGCGCGCTGGGTTCGGCACGACGGTCCTGCTGCGCATTCCGCTCACCTTGGCGATCGCGCCGGCGCTCATTCTCTCCTGTGGCGGATCGCGCTTCGCCATTCCGCAAATGGCGGTCGTCGAGGTCGTCGGCGTCGGAGAAGGCTTCGAAAGCTTCGTCAACCTTGTCTATGGCGCGCCGATGCTTCGCCTGCGCGGCGAAGCCTTGCCCCTCGCCTGCCTCGCCCAAACGCTGGGTCTCGCGCCGCCCGGCGCGGAAGAGATCGGGCGGTCTGGTTATGTCGTCATCCTGCGCGTGGCCGGCGTGCGCTGCGGCCTGTTCGTGGAGGCCATCGCCGATGTGCAGGAAGTCGTGATCGAGCCGTTGGTCGGCGCCTTGGCGCGTCTTGGCGTCTTTTCTGGCCAGACGATCCTGGGCGACGGTTCGGCCGTGCTCATCCTCGATCCAGCGGCCATCGTCGACCGCGCCGGGATCAAGAATAAGACGGAGGAACGCGAGCGGCGGCCCCTCGAGGCCTTCCAGCCCGAAAAGGCGAAAACCTGCGTCGTGCTGCTGCGCGCCGGCGCCGGGCCGCTGAAGGCCCTGCCGCTGTCGCTGATCATGCGCATAGAGGAAGTGGACGGCGCCCGGCTCGCGCGCTCGGGAGACGTTCATGTGCTGCCCTATGAAGGTCGGCTGTTGCCGATCTTTCGAGCGGCGAACGACATGACGATCGAGGCGCGGGCGTACCCGATCCTCGTGCTCGCCGGAGCGGGCCAGGCGGTCGGCGTGCTCGTCGACGAGATCATCGATGTCATCGAAGAGGCCCTGGAGCCGCAATTGGCGGGAGTCGACGATAGGATCGTGGGCCTCGTCAATCTTCGCGGCCAAACAGTCGAACTGCTCGACATGACTTATTTCATCAACCGCGCCGATCCTGGGGCGCTGGCGCGCGGCGTCAACCAGCGCCCGAGAATTCTCCTTGTCGACGACAAGCAGTTCTTCCGCGACATGCTGAGTCCCGTGCTTTGCGCGGCGGGGTTCGAGGTGACGGCCTGCGCCTCGGGCGTGGAAGCGCTGGCGCTGATCGAGAAGGGCATGAAGATCGACATATTGGTCACCGACATCGACATGCCCGATATGGACGGCTATTCGCTGACCCGCCAACTGCTGGCTCAGGAAGGCTGCGCGAATATTCCCGTCGTCGCCCTGGCCTCGCAGGCGACCGCCTCGATTCGCGAAGCGGCCAGGGCTTGCGGCGCGCGCGCGGTGGTCGGAAAATTCGACAGACGGGCGCTCGTCGACGTCGTCGATAGTTTCCGCAAACTGACGCCGACCACCGCGCAGGAGATCGAACAGCGGCTCATGACGGAGATCGCCGCGTGACCTTCGATTTCGCCGACTTCAGCTATAGCCGTCATCGGCCGCACGCTCGAGGCGGCGTCGCGGTGAGTCATTTCACCGTCAGAATCAAATCGCAAATCGTCGGTCTGCCGGTCCATCGCGTGAAGACCGTCTTCTATATCGACAGACTGACGCCCGTGCCGCTGGCGCCGCCGGAAGTCGCGGGACTCGCCAATCTGCGCGGCCGTATCGTCACGGCTCTGCATCTCGACAAATGCCTGCGCATCGACTCAGGCGAGCCCAGCTCGGCGCTCCTGGCCGTCGGAATCACCCATAATGGCGACGATTACGCGCTGCTGGTCGACGACACCGGCGACGTCATCGTCAGCGAGGAGCAGGACCGCGTCGCCTGCCCGGCGCATCTCGACCCACATCTCGCCGAACTCATGGCCGCGTTCTACCGCCATGAAGGCGGCTTCCTGTCTATCGTCGACGTGGCGGCGTTGATCAAACGCGTCTCGCAACAAGGCGAGTCGGCTTACCGAACCGGAGAATCCGGAAATTTCAAACAAGGAGAGAGACAATGAAGCAAGTTCTGGTCGTGGACGATAGCGCGGTCATTCGCAAGGTGGCAAGGCGCATTTTGGAGGGTTTGCATTTCCGCACCTCGGAGGCGTCGGACGGCAAGCTCGGACTGGCCGAATGCGAGAAAATGATGCCGGACGTCATTCTGCTCGACTGGAACATGCCGGAAATGGA
>PLZT01000491.1 GCA_003152255.1 Methylocystaceae bacterium
CTATCCCTGGGAAGAGCGCCGCGACGCGCTTTCGGGCGCGGGACTGCTGGTCAACGCCACGAGCCAGGGCATGATCGGCCAGCCGCCGCTCGACATAGCGCTGGACGCGCTGCCCTCGAACGCGCTCGTCGCGGATATCGTCTACGCGCCACTGGAGACGCCGCTTTTATCGGCGGCGCGCCGGGCCGGCCTCACGGCGGTCGACGGACTCGGCATGCTGCTGCATCAGGCGCGCCCGGCCTTTCGCGACTGGTTCGGGATCATGCCGGACGCGACGCCGACGCTGCGCGCGCTGATCGCCGCGACGCTGTGAGCCGGGCGCAATCCCTTCTCCCGTATACGGGAGAAGGATTCGCGCTCATGCCGCGAAGAAGAAGAATTTTGGCGGCGGCACGACTTCGCCGGCGAGCTTCGCGAAGCGATTGAAACGCTCGGTGGCGAAACGCGATTGCAACTCGACGACCTCGGTCAGGCTCTTCGCCTTGCCGAGCGCCGAAGCGAAGCCCATCATCGCTTGAGCGTTCTCGCTCCAGAGCTCCACGCTCTTGAAGGCCCAGGCGGCGGCCTCCGGCGTCGCGATTGGCGTCGAGGCCGAGATCGCAAATCCCGCCACGCTCTCTTGCGCCGCGACGACCGGAGCTGCTTCCAACTCCACGACCTCCACGAAGGCCGACGCTTCCGGCGCGTCGGGAACTTGCGGCGCGAGCGCGGCGGCGATAACCGCTTCGTCGACCGCGGCGCTCTCGATCGGGACCTGCTGGGCGGGCGCGGGCGCGACGGGCTCGCTCTTAACGGAAGGCGCGACCGGCGCGCTCTTGGCGGCGGCGGGGGCGGAAGCCTCCGGCGCGCTTTTGGCGGCGGCGGGGGCGGGAGCCTCCGGCGCGCTCTTGGTTGGCTCGGCCGTCTTGGCTGGCTCGGCCGTTTTGGCGGCGCCGGCGGCTGTCCATTTGGACTTATTGTTTGGTTTATTCACGGTCATCGTCTCGGACTCCGTCGTTGAATGTCTTCGAAGGCGACGCCTCGCTCAAGAACTCCAACGCCGTGTCGCGGGCCGCCTCGAATTTGAACGCTTACTTGGGGCTCGCGGCCTTGGTGAAGGCGGCGCCGATCTCCTTGGTTTGCTCCTGGAAGGCGGCGCCGAGCTCCTTGGTCTGCTCCTGGAAGGCGGCGAACTGGCTCTTGGCGAATTCGGTCTGGAGCGTCAGGACTTCCTGCACGTCCTTGGCCTGCACCAGCTTCGTGGCGAGGTCGAAAGCCGCCTTGACATTGGCCTCGGCGTAGCCAAGCGCGGTCGCGCCGACTACCTTGGCGCCGGCGGCGGCGGGAATAGCCGAGGTGTCGACGGCGGCGATGGCCTTCTGCGCGGCGCCCGAAAAACCTTCGAAGGCCTTGCGGGCCTGCTCGACGCTCTTTTCCGCGAATTCACGGACCTCGGTCGGAATCTGATAGCTCGGGCTGGTCATGTACTCTTCTCCCTTGGACAAACGGCGTCCGCGGCGAGGGGCGAACCGCCCCGCCGCGAGAATTTAAGCTCGCGCGCCGACGCCTTGGCGACGAACCGACGCAATATTACCGATTCAATTGTGCGATGCAACATAAATTGTGCGCCGCATTTAAGCCCCTGATAAAAAAGCGGCGCCGCGCGTTCCCCGCTTCCGCTCGCGGCTATTTCGGCGCGGGCGCCGGGATATCGGGGAACATTGCTTTTGTTGTCGCCGCGGAGGACATTTCACGTTCACAGCCGGCATACATCACGGTCGGCGCCCCGCGCGAGATCGCTCACCAACCGACCGGAAATCGCTCAATGACGGCCAATATCAACGATTTGATGGACAAAATCCGCCAATTGGAAGCCGAACTGGACGCGGAAATCGCCCAGCGTCGAATCGAGCTTCACGTTGGCATGGAGAAAGGACGCATCTTTTTCGAGCAAGAGATTTTGCGTCGGCATCGCGAGCTCAGGACGCGGCTTTCGACATATATTCTGAACGCGCGACCGCTGGTGGCGCTGACCGCGCCGGTCATCTACGCGCTGATCGTGCCGTTCGTTTTGCTCGACATCTTCGTCACAATATATCAGGCGATCTGCTTTCCGGTTTATGGCATTCCCAAGGTGCGGCGCGCCGACTATTTTGTGTTTGACCGTCACCACCTCGCCTATCTCAACGCGCTCGAAATCCTCAACTGCGCCTATTGCTCCTATGGCAACGGGCTGATCGCCTATGTGCGGGAGATCGCGGGCCGCACGGAGAAGCATTGGTGTCCGATCAAACACGCGCGGCGCGTGATCGGGGCTCACCCGCGCTACGCCGAATTCGTGGACTATGGTGACGCGGACGCCTATCGGAAACTTTCCGCGCAAATGCAAAATCCGAATAAACCCGCGGATTGAAGCCGCNNGAAGGCGTTCAGCGCTTCCTTGAAGATTCGCTGCAAGCCGCAGCGACCCGTGATCACGCAGTTTTCGGGGGCGGCGCCCATGCACTCGGCGAGCGCGAAATCGCTTTCGAGCTTGCGCACGGCCGCCCCAATCGAAATTTGCGACGCCGGAACGGCCAGCCGCAACCCGCCGCCACGCCCTCTCGTCGCCTCCACGAAGCCACTCTCGATCAAGCGTCCCACCACCTTGCGCAAGTGGTTTTCCGAGATCGCGTAGGCCGCCGCGATCTCGGGGATCGTGGCCCCGCGCTCGTCGGCGACAGCAAGGAAGATCAGCGTTCTCAGCGCGAAATCGCTGTAAAGTGTCAACCGCATGGTCCGCGCCCCTCTTGCAATATCCCAGTGCCGGCGTTAAAGATACATATGATATATATCTTTAAGCAGAGGAGAGGGAAATGCCCACATTGTATGAACGCCTCGGAGGCACGCCGGCCGTCGAGGCCGCCGTCGACATCTTCTATCGCAGGGTGCTTGCCGACGGTCGCATTGCCCGCTTTTTCGATAATGTGAATATGGAAGAGCAGATCGCAAAGCAAAAGGCCTTTCTGACGATGGCTTTTGGCGGCCCCAACAAATACACCGGCAAGGATATGCGAGAAGCTCACAAGAAGCTCGTCGCCAAAGGCTTGAATGATATGCACGTCGATGCGGTCATTGAGAATCTGTCGAGCACTCTGCGCCAACTCGGGGTTGGCGAGAAAGACGTGCTGGAAGTCGCGGCGATCGCTAATTCCGTGCGCAACGACGTTCTAAACCGTTGATGTGGCGAGCATGACCCTGCTGACCTACCGGAGCGCGGCCATAGATATTGAGCCGGGTGAGGACGTTCTTTCGGCCCTGCTAAGAGCCGAGATAGACGCTCCTCATTCGTGCCGCGCCGGCGTTTGCCAAACCTGCTTGCACCGCGCCGTCGAGGGCAGTCCTCCCGCCGCGGCGCAAGAGGGTCTGACGGAGGCGCAGAAGGCGCAGGGCTACTTCCTGGCCTGTGTATGCGTGCCTGAAACGCCCTTGACCGTTATCCCGACGGATGAGGCGGCGGCCCGCTCCGAGGTCATCGTGCGCGCGATAGATCGTCTTTCGGGCGATGTGGCGCGGCTATATCTGGAGCATGGCCCGGACTTCAGCTACCGTCCGGGCCAGTTCCTTGAACTGATCACGCCCGAAGGGCTCGGCCGGCACTATTCAATCGCAAGCGTGCCGGAGGAAGACCCCCACGTCGAACTTCATATCCGACTTCATCGCGGGGGTAGAATGAGCGATTTCGTCTCGGAGCGGTTGTCGCCGGGCGACCGTCTGCGCGTCGCCGGCCCGCTGGGAACCTGCTTCTATGAGGGGGTCGATCCTGGCCAGCCCATGGCGCTGGTCGGCGCCGGCACCGGCCTCGCGCCGCTCATGGGCATTTTGCGCGACGCGCTTCGGCGCGGTCATCGCGGGCCAATCCGGCTCTATCATGGCGCGCGCGAGCGCGCGGGCCTTTACCTCCATGATCCGCTGGAGGCGCTCGCGGCGAGGCGCGAGAACTTCACCTATGTTCCGCGAGCTTTGAACGAACCGGGGCTTGAAGGCGGCGACGTCGCGGCCGCCGTGCTGGAGCAAGAAGTAGCGCTGAAGGAAACCGCATTCTTTTTGTGCGGGGGTGAGCGACTAGTCAGCCGCCTCAAGCGCGATTTGTTCATGAAAGGCGCCAGTCTGAAACAGATCCGATCGGACGTTTTTCTGCCCGCGAATTAGCCGGGGTTACGCGGCGTTCATGGAGCCCGCCCGCGTGTAGCGGCTGGGTTCGCGTGGCTTGTCTGATGGAACGCGGTCGCGCCGCCGAATTATTTCGCGCGAACCAGCGCGAAAATCCGTGCTTTCTCGTTTTTATGGGCGTTTCCGCGTGGCGCGCTGGTCTCGTTCTCCGCCCACGGGCGCGTCGGGTCAGCGGCAAAAGTTAAAGCCGCCCCCTCCCACCATTCACCATGAATCGCCATTTCAGTTAAAAAACCATGGGCTCGGATAGACCGCGAAGCGGCGAGCGATTAAGTTCCCGTTAACCGAGAGCGGCGCTGGCGCGACGGCGGTCGCTTGCCCGGCGTCCATCGCGGCGGCTTCGTCAATGCGTCAACAAGGCAAGCGAGTCCAAGATGTTCGAGGACGAGCGTAACTCCACGGCGGCGCTGATCGCCGCCGATCCCGCCTTCACCTCGCTCGAGGCCTCGGGCGCGCCGATTCTCGCGGTGATGGGGACGCCGCCGCGCGTCGTTTACGCTAACGCGGCGGCGACGGCGGTGTTCGGGGCCGACCCGGCCGCGCGGCTGCTGACCGGCGGCGAGCGCGGGCTCGCGGCGGCGATCGACCGGCTGCGCGGCTCCGGCGCGCCGCGCCTGGAGCGCCTGTCGATCGACCTCGGCGCCGGCGTCCAGACCATCACCATTCTTTGCCGGCGCCTGTTCGAGAGTGACGACGCGCCCTGCTTCGCCGTCGCCGCGCTCGGCCTGCGCGCCGACGCCGGCGCCCCGCCAGAGCCCGCGCCGGACGCGATTCCGGAGCCACCCGCCCCGAAAGCCGAGGCGGAGGAAACGTCCGCCGATCCGGCGCTCGCCGAGTTGCGCGTGCGGCTCGCCGAGCGGCATGGAGAAGCCGCCCCGCGATTCCTTTGGAAAACCGACGCCGCCGGCCGTTTCGTCGACGTGACGCATGTGCTCGGCGATGTCGTCGGCGCGCGATACGCCGATCTGCTTGGGCGCGGCGTCGAGGAGACGTCCAAGGAGATGGCGCTCGACCCCGCCTTCGCGGCCGCTCTCGCGACGCGCAAGTCTTGGAGCGGCGTCATGGTCGACTGGCCAGTCGAGGACCCCGCCTGCCGCGTCCCGACGACGCTCGGCGCGCTGCCGATTTACGACGCCGAACGCGGCTTCTCGGGTTTTCAGGGCTTTGGCGTATTGCGCCTGTCGCAGGCGACGCCGACCGCCATGACCGACGCCGCGCCGGAAATCACGCCGCCGGAGACGGTCGAAATGGAAGCCGAGCCGCAAACGCCACCGCCTCGAGAGCCCGAATTTTCGAACGCCAATGTCGTGCCGCTGCGGCCCGCGGCGGCGCCCGAGCCCGCGAGCGCGCTGACGCCGGTGGAGCAGAACGCCTTCGACGAAATCGGCCGCGCGCTGGTCGAAAGCGCGGAGCCCGGCGACGCGCGCGACCTTTTGGGCCAGGTGACGCGCGCGATCGAAGTGACGCGGGCGATCGAAAACCCGCCCGCCGCGGACGCGGTGGACGACGCGGCGTCCCGCGCGATGGCGATGGTCGATCTTCTCCCGGTCGGCGTGCTGGTGGCGCGCGGAACCAACGCGCTCTACGCCAACCGCACGCTGCTCGATTATCTCGGTTATCCCGACCTCGACGCGCTCGCGGCGGACGGCGGGCTGGCGCGGGTGTTTTTGGGTCGCCTGCCCGCGCGGGCGCCGTCAACCTCCCCGGTCGAGGTCCAGGCGCAGGACGGCGAGACGCTCGACGTGGACGCCCATGTTCAGAGCATCGACTGGAGCGGCGGCCCGGCGACGCTGATCAGCCTGCGCCGCGCGCGCGCCAATGCGCATACGCGCGCCGAAAATGCGCGTTTATGCGCGCAAGAAGCCGAACTCACCCGTCTTGGCGAGGAGCGCGACGCGCTCGCCGCCTGTTTCGACGGAGCCGGCGAGCCGACGGCAATCCTTGGGGCCGACGGCCGCATCGAGCGCGTCAACGCGGAATTCGCCACGCTGCTAGGCGAGGACGCGCGCATCGTCGCGGGGCGCGATCTCGCCTCGTTGTTTCGCGACGAGGACGCGATGCGGCTCAAGGCCTTTTTCTCCCCCGGCAAGAGCGAGGCCGCCGAGGAAGCCGTTCTCGCCGTCAAAGCCCGCCGCGCCGGAGTCGCGAGGACGAAACTGTCGCTGCGCCCGCTCGGGCCCGGCCGCTTCGTCGCGCGCGCGCTGGCCGAGCCCGCGCCCGCCATGGAGAAGTCCGACTCGGAAGCCGCCCGCGAGGAGGCCGAACGCGCCAGCGCCGCGAAATCGGATTTTCTGGCGCGCGTCTCGCACGAGATCAGAACGCCGCTCAACGCGATCATCGGCTTCGCCGAGGTGATGATGGAGGAGCGCTTCGGGCCGGTCGGCAATGAGCGCTACAAGGAATATCTCAAGGACGTGCACACCTCCGGGACGCATGTGCTGAGCCTCGTCAACGATCTGCTCGATCTCTCGAAGATCGAGGCGGGCAAGATGGAGCTGGTGCCCGAGGATCTCGACGCCAACGCGACCATCGGCGAATGCGTGTCGATCATGCAGACGCAGGCCAATCAGCAGCGGGTCATCGTGCGGCTGTCGCTGGCGCCGCGGCTGCCGCGCATCCGCGCCGACGAGCGCTCGCTGCGGCAGATCCTGCTCAATCTCCTCTCCAACGCGGTCAAGTTCAACGAGCCGGGCGGACAGGTGATCGTCTCCAGCGCGCAGACCGACGCGGGCTTCGTCGTCATCCGCGTGAAGGACACGGGGATCGGCATGTCGGACGACGAAATCGACATAGCGCTGGAGCCGTTCCGCCAAGTCGCCACCTCGCGCAAGACCACCGGCACCGGCCTCGGCCTGCCCGTGACCAAGGCGCTGATCGAGGCCAACCACGCCTCCTTCACGATCAAGAGCCGCAAGAACGAAGGCACGCTGATAGAGGTGGCCTTCCCCCCGGCGCGGAGCTTGGCGGCGGAGTGAGGGGGTTCCCTTCTCCCACTTGTGGGAGAACGCAGCCCTTGCGTCAGCGAGGGTCGGATGTGGGACGCCGAGGCTTGGTTGGAACTTCCAAAGAACCCTCATCCGACCCGGCTACGCCGGGCCACCTTCTCCCGTTCCACGGGAGAAGGAAGAACCGCCCAAAGCTCTCTATGTATCTAATTTTGCGACATTTTCTCCCTCAAGACCGCGACAGTTTGGCGCATGGCGAAAGGTCGCGTTTGGCGTAGCTTTCTCCTTGGCGAGGCCGATGCTTCGCTCGCGCCGATAACAAAAATCCGGCGCGGTAGGAAGACGCTCGCGCTTTGCGTGGCGTCGGGAAACGCAAAAAGGAGACCGTCCATGAGCACTAATATTGGTGAAGGCGAAATCTCTCCTAAGGTCACGATCTTCGCCGGCGTCGGCGCGATCGCCGGCGCCATTCTCGGCGGAGCCGTGCTGGGCTTCCCGGCCCTCATCGCCAGCACCGTCGTCTTCGGCCTCGCCGGCGGCATTTTGGGCGCGTTTTTCTAACGCGCGGCCCCTCCCTCCCCGTCGCGGGGAGGGTTGGGCGCGGCCCGTGCAAATAATCCCGTTGATCCGACGCTGCGAACCCGGCAAGAAGGAGCGATGCGCCTTGCCCTCGCTCTGCTCCTTCTGCTCCTCCCCGCCGCCGCGCTCGCCGAGCCGCTGGCGATCAAGGTTGGCGTGTTGCGGCAGGCGCATTCGCGCGAGACCCTCTCCATTCAGGACATTCCCGCCGAGGACGACGCGCTTGCCGGCGCGCTGATGGGCGCCGCCGACAACAACACCACGGGCAAATTCACCGGCCAGACTTTTGCGACTGTCGACGTAAAACTCGGCGAGGGCGAGGACGCCGGCGCGGCGCTCGACAAACTCGTGAGCGAAGGCGCGCGGCTGATCATCGTGGACCTTTCCGCCGACGCTCTGCTGAAGGCCGCCGACCGCGCCAAGGCCAGCGGCGCGCTGCTGTTTAATATCTCCGCCCCCGACGAAAGTTTGCGCGAGGAAAACTGCCGCGCCAATGTCGTGCATGTCGCGCCCTCGCGGGCGATGCTGGCCGACGGCCTCGCGCAATATCTGATGTGGAAGCGCTGGAGCCGCTGGCTGCTGATCAAGGGCTCGCATCCCGACGACGAGTTGCTGGCCGGCGCCTATCGCGCGAGCGCGAAGAAGTTCGGCGCCAAAATCGTCGAGGAACGGGTGTTCGAGGACATGGGCGGCGGGCGGCGTAGCGATTCGGGCTCGGTGCAGACGCAGCGGCAAATGCCCGTGCTGACGCAGAGCGCGCCGGCCTATGACGTGCTGATCGCCGCGGACGAGTCAGAAGTTTTCGCGGGCTACCTGCCCTATCGCACTTTTGATCCGCGCCCGGTGGCGGGGTCCGGGGGGCTCGTCCCAACCAACTGGGACAGCGCGCATGAGCAATGGGGCGCGCAGCAATTGCAGAACCGATTCATGCAGACCTTTCGCCGCGTGATGAACGCGCGCGACAATGGCGCCTGGCTGGCGATGCGGATGATCGGCGAGGCGGCGACACGCACGGCGTCGAACGAGCCTGCGAGACTGCGCGAATTTTTGATCGGGCCGGAGTTCTCCATCGCCGCGTTCAAGGGCGTGCGGCTGACGCTGCGCGACTGGAACCAGCAGCTGCGCCAGCCGATCCTGCTCTCGGACGGGCGCATGGTCGCCTCGGTCTCGCCGCAGGAGGGCTATTTGCACCAGACCAGCGAACTCGACACGCTCGGCCGCGACCGGCCCGAAACCAAATGCAGGCTGCGATGATGAAGAAGACAACGCAACGCGACTCCCTTCTCCCGTTTACGGGAGAAGGCAGCCCAGCTCAGCCGGGTCGGATGGGGGCCGCCGCGGTTTTCCTAATCGCGACGCTGCTCGCCGCCTCCCCCGCCCAGGCCTATCTCGCTTACGTCAGCAACGAGAAAGGCAACAGCATCACCATCATCGACACCGATACATTGCAGGCGATCAAGACCGTGAAGGTCGGGCGGCGGCCGCGCGGCGTCGAGCTGACCAAGGACGGCTCGGAACTGTTCATTTGCGCCGGCGACGACGATTCGATTCAGGTGCTCGACACCAAGACGCTGCAAATCACCGGAAAGCTGCCGTCTGGCCCCGATCCCGAGTTGATGGCGCTCAGCCCCGACGGCAAGACGGTCTATGTCTCCAACGAGAACGACAATCTCGTCACGATGATCGACACGCAAACGAAGCGCCAGATCGGCGATGTGCCGGTCGGCGTCGAGCCCGAGGGCATGGCNNGACACGCATACGAAGCAGATCATCGCCAATATTCTCGTCGACGCGCGCCCGCGCTTCGCGCAGTTCAAACCCGATGGCTCCGAGCTGTGGGTGTCGTCGGAAGTCGGCGGCACCGTCGCGGTGATCGATCCGGTCAAGCATGTCGTCAAGCAGAAGATCAGTTTTGAAATTCCGGGCCTGTCGAAAGAGGCGATTCAGCCGATCGGCATTTCGTTCTCCAAGGACGGCAAGCGCGCTTTCGTGGCGCTGGGGCCGGCCAATCGCGTCGCGGCGATCGACGCCGAGAGCAAGAAGGTGGAGAAGTATCTGCTGGTCGGGCAGCGCGTCTGGCATCTCGCTTTCACGCCCGACGAAAAATATCTGCTGACCGCCAATGGCGTCTCCAACGACGTGTCGGTCATCGATGTCGCTAATCTCAAGGTGGTGAAGTCGATTCCGGTGGGGGCCTTTCCCTGGGGCGTCGTGGTGGCGCCGAAATGAGTTTTTGCGCGCCCTTCGCCACAACCGTCATTGCGAGGAGCGCGGCGACGCGGCAATCCAGGAGTCCCCCAGCCCCCCTGGATTGCTTCGCTCCGCTCGCAATGACGTGTTCTCGCATCGGGTCTTTCTCATGACCGACGCGCCGGCGCTAAGCGTGACAAAACTCTCGCACGCCTATGGCGCGCGCAAGGCGCTGGATGATGTGAGCTTTTCGCTTGAGCGCGGCTCCTTCGCCGTGCTGCTGGGGCTCAACGGCGCCGGCAAGAGCACGCTGTTTTCGCTGGTCACCGGGCTCTATTCGGCGGGCTTTGGCCGAGTCGAGATCTTCGGCTTCGACATCGCCAAACAGCCGGGCGAAGCGCTGCGGCGGCTTGGCGTCGTCTTTCAGGCGCGCACGCTCGATTTTGAACTCAGCGTGACGCAGAACCTGCTCTATCACGCCGCGCTGCACGGCATTGGCCCGCTCGAGGGCAAGCGCCTCGCGCGAGAGTCGCTGGAGCGGGCGGGACTCGGCGATCGCGCCGGCGACAAGGCGCGCGATCTCTCCGGCGGGCAGATGCGCCGCGTCGAAATCGCCAGGGCGCTGCTGCACGCGCCAAAACTGCTGCTGCTGGACGAGCCGACCGTCGGCCTCGATATTAAAGCGCGCGCCGATATTCTGGCGCATGTGCGCGATTTGGTGAAGCGCGAGGGACTCGCCGTGCTGTGGACGACGCATCTGATCGACGAAATCGAGCCCGGCGATCGGGTGATCGTGCTGCATCAAGGCAAGATGCTCGCGAATGGAACCGCGGCCGAGATTGTGAGCGCGCAGGGCGTCGCGACGATTGGCGAGGCGTTCGAAAGACTGACGGCGGAGGCGATTCCCTCTCCCCGCGCGCGGGGAGAGGGCTAGGGTGAGGGGCTTGGGACATTATCACAAACGAAGATTGCGCACGCGGATGCAAAAGCGATAGGCGATATAGATGACCCTTCCCCCGGCCCCTCACCCCAACCCCCTCCCCGCAGGCGGGGAGAGGGAGCAGGCGCGCGCCTTCACGTCAGCGCAATACGCCATCTGCCTTGGCGGGATCGTCTGGCGCGAGGCTTTGCGCTTCCTGCATCAGCGCGAGCGCTTCGTCTCGGCGCTGGTGCGGCCGCTCGTTTGGCTGTTCATCTTCGCGGCGGGGTTTCGCTCGGTGCTGGGCGTGTCGATCATCCCGCCCTACGACACTTATGTGCTCTATGAGGTCTACATCACGCCCGGCCTGATGGCGATGATTCAGCTGTTCAACGGCATGCAGTCGTCGCTGTCGATGGTCTACGACCGCGAGATGGGCAATATGCGCACGCTGCTCGTCTCGCCCTTCCCGCGCTGGTTTTTGCTTGGCTCGAAGCTGTTCGCCGGCGTCGCGGTGTCGATCCTGCAGGTCTATGCCTATCTGATCGTCGCTTATTTCTGGGAGATCGAGCCGCCGACGAAATGGGGCTATCTCACCGTGCTGCCGGCGCTTGCGCTGGCGGGTCTGATGCTCGGCGCGCTCGGGATGCTGCTGTCCTCGCTGATCAAGCAGCTCGAAAATTTCGCGGGCGTGATGAACTTCGTGATCTTCCCGATGTTCTTTGCCTCCTCCGCGCTCTATCCGCTGTGGCGCGTGAAAGAGTCCGGCCCCTGGCTGTATTATTTCTGCGCGCTAAACCCTTTCACCCATGCGGTGGAGCTGATCCGCTTCGCCTTTTACGAGCAGATCTCCTGGGAATCGCTGGCGGCGGTCGCGCTCTACGCCAGCCTTTTCCTGATCGCCGCGCTGCGCGCCTATGATCCGGCCAAGGGGCTGCTTACGCGCAAGGGCGGGTGAGCGGCTACTTCTTCCGCCAATTTATTTCATAATTAGCTGAATAATATGACGTATCATTGATCTCATTTTGTCGGCCCCACTATCGGCCCCATTCCCGGTTTGGGATTTGAGGAAACGGCCGGGGACCACGTGAGACGTGGAAGCGCCCGGGAGCGCCGGGGGTGAGGCGAGCGGTCATTCGTCTTCGTCTTCGTCTTCGTCTTCGTTTGCCTTTTTCACACCAGCAAGGAACATCCAAGACAACACGAACACGACGAGCCACACCCAAAAGATCGGGTTGTGAAGGACGTAGGTGGTGAGCCAAGCGGTCATTGGCGCGCTTGCTCGGTCAGCATGATCTCGACCTTCAACTGTCCGAAATTGCGCGCATCAACATCGACGTGTTAAATGCTAAGGCTTGTCTCTTCTTCAAGTCTTCAAGTTCGAACAGGATTTTTTTGAATTGCATCCTCGACCTGCTTGAGGTCGCGCTTCTGGGTGCGAGTAAGATCGGCCCGTAGGTCATGGCGTCGTCCTGCATGAGCCTTTCGGCGAGTAGTGTCGCCGCGCGCCCTTGGGCTTGCCGGCAGGGTTGCCGGATTGCCCCTTGGGGAACGGTTTGCTGCGCTGCTTCCTCGCTGAATTTTCAGCCATTAGGCGGCCTCCTTCTGCATCCCGGCGACGCCGATTAGAGCGGCTTCGCCCCCGCCCGCAATCCGCCGGCCTGCAATCCCAAGGCGGCGCTGACCTCGATTTTCTTCCGGGCATCCGTGGGCGTAGCTTTTTTCCGCCTTAATCCTTGCTACGATGAAGTCGAATCAACCATCGAGAGGGGACAAACGTTGCGCTCTTATTCATTATGGCCCAGCGCCTCGCGTCTTGCATCCCTCGCTCGTCCACTTGCTTGGGCATGCGTCGTGGTGATCGCGGTCCTCTCTCTCGTTCCCGGCGACGCTCGGCCCCACACTGGCCTCCCCGGACGGTGGGAGCATTTCGTTGCCTATGCTGGAACAGGCCTCCTCTTCGCTCTGGCCTATGATCGCTTGGGACAACGGATGTTGGCATTGGTCGGCCTAGCAATTGCCAGCGGAGCCCTTGAGTTTTTGCAGAATCTCGTGCCAGGAAGGTCGCCCAGCGTTTTTGACGCTTTGGCGAGCACGAGCGGCGTTGTCTGCGGATTCCTGTTTGGCGCAATTTTGAGCGTCGTCGTTTCGAGGAAGAGATCGCTTCGGCTTGCCACGTGATCGCCGCTTATTCGGCGTGCGGCTGCGGAATCGCCAATACTGGACATGGCGCTTCACGCAGGACGCGTTCCGTAACGCTACCGCGAAATGCATCTAACAGCCCGTGGTGACCCGCCGTGGGCATTGCGACAATATCCGCGCGGATTTCCTCTGCGACCCCAACAATTGTTTCGACGACGGACCCCTGTCGCAGATCGACAATGCTATCGAGCTCGCTGGCGTTAACGGGCACCCAAGAACCGATATGGAGTAGATGGACCCGCGCGTTCGGAGCGACAAGCTGCTTGAAGGCCGCAACCCATCGCCAAGCATCCCAAGGGGGCACGACACCATCGATCGGCAATAGAATCGTCTTCAATGAAATAGCGCCCGTCTCGCGATCGACGAAACCTCTTTGATCCTCGCGCAGGAACAATGTTCGCGCCCGCGCCCGGCGTGCCGCCGCCTCGGCGACCGACCCTTGAAACCACCGATGCGGCGCGCTTCGCGCATGGGTCATCATTACTAGCAGGTCACAAGGATGCTCCTCCACAAATGCTCCGACGCCGCGAACCGGGTCATTGAATTTGACGACCTCCTTCCTGACCATCAGACCGAGTTTTTTCGCCACTGCGGACTGCGGCGCGTCGGGGGCAATCATTCCCCAGGCGGCCAGCATCTCCCGCACGCGCGGAAAATGTTCCCAGTCGTCCTGTTCGGTTTCGCCTTCAATATGAACGAGATAGAAAAGGCTCTTAGCCGCGACGGCGAGACGGAGCGCGTGCGCGAAGGGGTCCAATCCGACGTTCGAGAAATCGATTGGGTGAACGATGGACTCCAGTGGTGTGTTGATCATTCTAGCGTATCCCCGAAACCAGCTTAGGCAAATCATCTCACGCCGACATTTGCCGAATGATGACTGTGCTCAGGTTCAGATTGGCGCTCTCGGCTCCAAAATGCAAAAGCGGCCCATCGCTACATCCGCGCTCGTGCCGTTTCGTGGCTTCAGCCAGTCAGGCAACGCTCTATTTTGTGGGTGAGCGATCGCGCTCTGCGCCAATTTCACCGGCTGCTGCGCACGGGAACCTCAATCTACAGGGGTTGGCTTGCCAAAATTCGTCGTAAGCAGCAATCTCAGCCTCAATAGAGCCACTCAGCCGGCGGATGTCGGATAAGAGCCAAGAAACGGGAGTGGGGCGTGAAAGAGATACCTCTACGCGAACGGATTGTCGCCGCTGCGAAACCAAGAGAGGAAAACCAGCGCGGCGAAGAGATACTTTCCAGCGACTGGACCCTCGCCGCTGTAAAACAAAGGGAAGAAGAGCGGCGCAGGAAAGAACAGGTCGAGCCATCTCCCGTCGCTCTCAAACCAACGGAGGAAAACTGGCGCGCCATAGAGTCACTTGTCAGCGACTGGAACGTCGTTTTTAGACAAAAAGAGGAGGAGCGGCGCAGGAAAGAACAGGCTGCTGAGGCGGCTCTCGTCGCTCTCAAACAGGGGCGGGCTGCCGAGGCGAAGGTCGTGCATGAGGAGGCAGAAGCCGCCCGCCGAGCCAAAGACGAATGGGGCGAGCGAAAAGAGGCTAAACCCGTATTGCGTGCTGTAGAGGACAGCCTTCAAAGAGAACGCAATGAAACCCGCGCTGTGCCGAAAAGTGGGATCGTCCATTCGGGTGGCACAGCAAGAACGAACCGGGGCATTTTATCGACATTGATCACGGCCGCCATTTCAGGCGCGATCGGTTTTGGCGCAGGCGTTTACATCACGCCGCCCGACAAAGCCGATGAATTTCGCGTGCTGGTGAATAGCAAACTTGACGAAATCAAAGGCCTCATGCATCGCGAGCGGGCCGTGATCGAGCCTAAAGCCAAAGGGCCGACGCAGGAGGCGGCTCCAACAGAGCCAGAGGTCGCCCCCATTGAAATCCAATCGGTAATCCCCGCCCAGTCAGAGACCGAGGCTCCCGCCACGGATGCTACGGGGCAGAAAGACATGCCGGACAACAACGCTATCCGTCCGAGTGTAAGCCCAACGGAGAGCTCGAACAGCCAGTCGCCTTTCGCTCCGGCCCCGAGCGCCGAACCTGTAGTCCCTTTCATGAGCGCGACGCCGCCGAAAACGGAAAACTTCGAGCAGGCAAAACCCGTCGCGAAGAAGGTGCCGGTCGCGAAACCTCAGCCAAAGGTTCCCGTCAAAAAACCGAAGCCGAAGCCGAAGCCGAAACCTGCCGAACACCGTCCCCAAGCCGAGCCCGCCGAGCCAACCCCACCGGCGGAGCCGCCCGCCCAACAATAGGCACCGGACAATCCGACATGGCGGCGCGCTGGATTAGCGCGGGCATAGGGCCGGCGGGAATGGGGCAGCGATCGCGCCAAAAGAAAAGCCCGGCCGAAAGGGCCGGGCTCCTGTTCGTCGACGCATTACCTATCGGTTGGAAACAATCCGACCTTGCCGCTGCGTCCGGCCTCTCTGAAATCAGCTGCGAATTCCGACGCAAGCCGG
>PLZT01000493.1 GCA_003152255.1 Methylocystaceae bacterium
ATCGGATCAAACCAGTTGTCGAAAACCATAATGTCGGCGGCGACAGCCGCCGCCTTCGTGCTATCCTTCGTGACGGCGAGGTCCCTGTCCAGCGCTCCTAACTTGGAATCATTTGGGTTAGGCAACCCGGAGGCTACGCCAACCAAATTCCAACCACTCCCGCGACGGCGCCACGCATGTACGGCTTGACCATTCTCGCTCGTCTCCTGTTCTTCCACGCCGCGCCCCGGCGGATCCACACGGCGCGAATTGCCGACGTCGCCCTGTCGAACGAGAGCCTCGCCGCGAGCCGAATCGACGAAAAGGCAGTCTTCGAGCTTTTTCAAAGCTCGCCCGAGGGACTAGACGCCGCCGACGCGGAGGTTAGGCTCGCGGCGACAGGCCCTAACCGCATCGCGCAGGAGAGCCAACCGAGCGTGATGCAGGAGTTGTGGGCACGCGCAAAAAACCCGATGAACGCACTGCTGCTCTGTCTGGCTGCTGTGTCGTATTTCGTCAAAGATATTCAGGCCGCTGCCGTAATCGCGGTGATCGTCGCTCTCGCCATCGCCATGGCATTCATCCAGGAGCATCGCTCCAATGACGCCGCCGCCAAGCTCCGCGCCTTGGTGAAGACAACGGCGTGCGTCAAGCGGCGAGGCGTTTGTGTCGAGGGAATCAAGAACCGCTCCAACGGCTTTTGCGAAATCCCGATCGAGCAACTCGTCCCCGGCGATATCGTGCGACTGTCAGCGGGCGACATGATTCCTGCCGATTTGCGTCTCCTCAGCGCCAAGGACTTGTTCATCGATCAGTCGACGTTGACCGGCGAAGCCATGCCGGCGGAGAAATTGGCGCAGCCTTGCGAGGCGATCGTCGCAGATCCGTTCGACATGCCAAACCTCTGCTTCATGGGCGGCAGCGTGGTTAGCGGCTTCGCCACGGGCGTGATCGTTCATACAGGCGGGAAAACATATTTTGGTCAGCTCGCGGACCAGATCGCGGGACGGCGGGAACTCACAAGTTTCGACAAAGGCGTCAATAGGTTCATTTGGTTGATGATTCGCTTCATGCTGGTGATGGCGCCGACTGTCTTCCTGATCAATGGCGTGACCAAGGGAGATTGGGTGGAGGCGCTTCTCTTCGCGCTCGCCGTCGCGGTCGGATTGACGCCGGAACTGCTGCCGATGATCGTCACCGTCAATCTGGCCAAAGGCGCGATCGCGATGTCCAAGAAACGCGTCATCGTGAAGCGCCTCAACGCCATCCAGAATTTCGGGGCGATGGATGTCCTATGCACGGATAAGACGGGCACGCTCACGCAGAACAAGATCATCCTCAGCCTGCATCTCGACGTGCGCGGCGACGACAATCTGCGCGTCCTCGAGTACGCCTATTTGAACAGCCAGTTTCAATCCGGCTTGAAGAACCTGCTCGACGTCGCGGTTCTCGACCATGTCCAACTCGGCAAAAACGTTCCTTTGCGGCATCAATATAAATGCATAGACGAGATTCCATTCGACTTCGTCCGCAGACGCCTATCCGTCATTCTCTCACGCGACGACGACAAAGCTCCCGAGTCTGGCAAAATTGGACGATTTCTTCGCCGTCTTTCTGGCGTGCGGTCGTTAGAGAGCAGCGCGCGTGTGCTGATCTGCAAGGGGGCGGTCGAGGAAGTCCTCTCGGAGTGCAAATATTTCGAGCTTGGCAATAAACTGCGACCGTTGAACCCGAGCCGTCGTGCGGAATTTTTGGCGAAAGCCCGAGACCTAAGCGAGGACGGACTCCGCGTCATCGCGGTCGCATATACGGATATCACCCCTGCGAAGACTAGCTATTCCATCGCCGACGAAAGCGATCTGACGCTGCTAGGATTCATCGCTTTTCTCGACCCACCCAAAGATAGCGCGGGCGCCGCGATAACCGCGCTGAATCAATCGGGCGTCGCAGTCAAGGTTCTCACCGGCGACAACGAGATCATCACCCGCAAGATTTGCCGGGAGGTTGGTCTGGAGATCGATCGCATTGCGCTCGGTCCGGAGATCGAAAAGATGACCGCCAGCGAATTGGCTGATCTCGTTGAAAGGGTCACGGTCTTCGCCAAGGTTTCCCCGGAACAGAAGGCCCGGATTGTCATCGCGCTTCACTCGAAAGGCCACGTCGTCGGTTTTCTGGGCGACGGGATCAACGACAGTCTCGCGCTCAAGGCCGCCGACGTTGGCGTGTCCGTCGATAAGGCTGTCGACATCGCCAAGGAATCGGCGGACATCATCCTGCTCGAAAAGAGCCTGATGGTGCTTCAGGAAGGCGTCATCGAGGGGCGCAAGGTTTTTGGCAACATCGTCAAATACATCAAAATGGGAGCAAGCTCGAACTTCGGCAGCATGCTCAGCGTAATCGGCGCGAGCCTGTTCCTGCCCTTCCTGCCGATGTTGCCGATTCAGGTGCTCACCAACAACCTGCTCTATGATTTCTCGCAGACGGCGATCCCCACTGACAATGTCGACGAGGACTATCTCATGGTCCCGCGCAAATGGGACATCGGCAATATTTTCAAGTTCATGGTGTTCATCGGGCCGATCAGCTCGATCTTCGACTACGCCATTTTTTTCGTGATGCTTTATGTCTTCGACGGTTGGAATAATCCCATGCTGTTCCAGACGGGGTGGTTCGTCGAGTCCCTGCTGACGCAGACTCTCATCATCCACATTATCCGAACGGCGAAGATCCCTTTTCTGGAAAGTCGCGCCAGCACGGCCCTCATCGCAACATCGGCGATCATCTGCGCCATTGGCGTCGTATTGCCCTTCACGCCTATTGGGCAAGCATTAAAGTTCACGCCATTGCCGCCGCTCTACTGGCCCATCCTCGCTGGATTCCTGTTGAGCTACGCACTACTGACCCAGCTCGTCAAAGTCTGGTTCGTCCGTCGTTGGGGCATGTGAGTCGCGGCATGAAACATCTGACATGGGAGCAATCCTCTCGACTCCTGTTTTATGGTCGAGAAGTTCCAAGGGCGAACCTGGTTCAGAACGAGGTTTGTCGGCAAGGCGTTCTGTTGAGACGATGGCTAGCATCATACGCCACGGAGTCGGCGACACCAGACCCAGTGATTTCGCCGTGGTCGTTCGCTTG
>PLZT01000323.1 GCA_003152255.1 Methylocystaceae bacterium
TTGCCGGTTTCTACCGGCGCACCGTCTTACTTGATTTTGGTTTCCTTGAACTCGACATGCTTCTTGACGACCGGATCGTATTTCTTGAACACGAATTTCTCGGTCTTGGTGCGAGCGTTCTTTTTGGTGACATAGAAAAAGCCGGTGTCAGCGGTCGACAGCAGCTTGATCTTGATCATGGCGGCCTTTGCCATCGGGTCGTTCCAATCCTAAAAAAAGTGAATACGGCCCCGCCGCCGCGTTATGCGCCGGGCAAGGTCCGAATTTGCGCGCACCATAAGCGCGCGCGCCCTTTTGTCAAGGCGGCCGGAAGCGTTCCAAACTATCGGCGACGCTTCGCGCGCATTCGAAATCGCCTCTTGCCTCGACCGCCCGAAGCAGCGACAAATCGGCGCTTCCACGGGGGAATCGACCATGCCGCGCATAATCCTCGCCGTTCTGCTGTTCGCGTTGGCGTCGCCGGCCTCTGCGCTGGATCGCGTGACCTTCACCACCAACTGGCGCGCGCAGGCCGAGCATGGCGGCTTTTATCAGGCGGTCGTCGACGGGACTTACGCGCGCTACGGGCTCGACGTAAAGATTCAACAAGGCGGCCCGCAGACCAACGCGCGTCTGCTGCTCGCGGCGGGCCGCGTCGATTTCGCGATGGGCGCCAATCTCATTCAGACTTTCGAAGCGGTCCAGCAAAAAATCCCCGTGGTCGTCGTCGCCAGCATGTTCCAGATCGATCCGGTGATTTTAATGTCGCATCCCGGCGTCGGCTTCGACCGTTTCGAGGATCTGCCCAAGGCGACCGCCTTCATCGCCGGCGACATGCTGGCGTCGGTCTATCAATGGCTGAAACAGGCCTATGGTTTTCGCGAAGAGAAGGTGAAGCCCTATGGCTTCAATCCGGCCCCCTTCATCGCTGATCCGCATTCGATCGAGCAAGGCTTCTTGACCTCCGAGCCCTATCAGGTCGAGCGCGTGGGAGGCTTCAAGCCCAATGTGTTTCTGCTGGCCGATTACGGCTACGACAGCTATTCGACGACGATCGAGGCGCGCGCCGAGACCATCAAGAAGAACCCCGACCTCGTGCAACGCTTCGTCGACGCGTCGATTATCGGCTGGCGCAATTATATTCATGGCGACAACGGCGCCGCCAACGCCGCGATCAAGCGCGACAATCCCGAGATGACCGACGGTCAGCTCGCTTATTCGATCGCCAAGCTCAGGGAGCGCGGCGTCGTCGATTCGGGCGACGCGCAAACGCTCGGCATTGGCGCGATGACCGATGCGCGGATCAAAAGCTTTTTCGACAAAATGGCCCGGGCCGGGGTCGTTCCCGCCGATTTGCCCTACAAACAGGGCTACACGCTGCAATTCGCGAATAAGGGCGTCGGACTGGAGCAGGCCGCCAAATGACGCCGCCCGCGCGAGGCGCGCCGCTGGTCTCGCTGCGCGGCGTCGGCAAGAGTTTCGACGGCGGCCTCGAGGTGCTACGCGCGCTCGAACTAGATGTCTATCCCGGCGAGACCGTCACGCTGCTCGGCCCGTCCGGCTGCGGCAAATCGACGGCGCTGCGCCTCCTGGCCGGTCTGACGCGGCCGACGCGCGGAGAAATTCTTTGGGCCGATCCCACTCAGCGCGAGCGGCTGGGCTTCGTGTTTCAGGACGCGACGCTGCTGCCCTGGCTCGACGTCTTCGGCAACGTCCATCTGCCGTTGCGGCTCGCGGGCGTCTCCCGGGCGCTGGCGCCGCCGCGCGTCGAGGAGGCGCTGGCGCTGGTCGGCCTGTCGGGGTTTCGCGACGCGCTGCCGCGCGAGCTTTCGGGCGGCATGAAGATGCGCTGCGCCATCGCCCGCGCGCTGGTGACGCGCCCCGCCCTGCTGCTCATGGACGAGCCTTTCGCGGCGCTCGACGAGGTTACGCGCGTCAAGCTCAACAACGATCTGCTGGCCTTGAAGGCGAGGCTCGACACGACGATCGTCTTCGTCACCCATTCGGTCGGCGAGAGCGTTTATCTTTCGACGCGGATCGTCGTGCTGGCGGCCAAGGGCGGCGAGATCATCGACCAAATCCCGGTTGATCCCGGCATGAAGCGCGACGGGGAATATCGCCTCGGCCCGGTGTTTTCGCAGCTTTCGCGCCGCGCCTCGAACGCCCTGCGCCACGCCATGGGGGAGGATGAACCATGAGCGCGTCGCGACTGAATTGGCGCGAAATTTTGGCGGCCGCCGCGCCGCCGCTCGTCGCCTTCGCGGCTTTTCTCGCGCTGTGGGAAACGGTCGTTCGGCTGCGGGGCATACCCCCCTATGTGCTGCCGGCGCCGAGCATTATCCTGCAAAAGCTGATCGCGGATCGCGAATTGCTGTTTTCGTCGCTGCTCGTCACCCTGTCGATCACGCTTCAGGCGCTGGCGCTGGCGACGGTTTGCGGCGCGCTGCTGGCCCTGGCGATGGCGCAATCCAAATGGCTGGCGCGCACATTGACGCCCTACGCGATCATGCTCCAGGTGACGCCGATCGTCGCCATCGCGCCGCTGCTGCTGATCTATCTTTCGCCGCCGCGCGCCGTGCTGGTCTGCGCCTTTCTGGTGGCGTTTTTTCCGATCCTGTCGAACACGGCGCTGGGGCTCGCCTCGGTCGATCACGCGCTGCTCGATCTGTTCGATCTTTATCACGCCTCGGCGTGGCGGCGGCTGATCTATCTGCGCGCGCCGGCGGCGCTGCCGCAGTTTCTCGCCGGGCTGCGCATCGCCGGCGGCCTCGCGTTGATCGGCGCGGTCGTGGCGGAACTGGCGGCGGGCGCCGCCGGGCAAGGAACCGGCCTCGCCTTCCGCATTGTCGAGGCGGGTTTTAGGCTCGACATACCCCGCATGTTCGCGGCGCTGGCGCTGCTCTCTTTCACCGGCGTCGCGATCTATGGCGCGCTGTCCATGCTGACCTATTATTCGCTGCGCCGCTGGCACGAGAGCGCGCGCGAGCGAGGGGCCTGACCCCTCCTCGCCGCCGCGCTTACTGCCCCCTTACGCCTTCTTCCCCGCCGCGATCACATCCTCGATGCTGCGCAGACCGGTGGTCGGGGCGTTGACCAGCACCGCCATGTTTCCGGGGGCGTGCTGGTTTTTCCACATTTTGGTGTGCGCCAGCGGGATCTTGTCCCAGGGAAACACCTCGGACATGCATGGGTCGACGCGCCGGTCGATGACGAAGCGATTGGCGGCGGCCGCCTGTTTCAGATGCGCGAAATGCGAGCCCTGGATGCGCTTTTGCCGCATCCAGACGTAGCGCGCGTCGAAGGTCAGGTTGAAGCCCGTGGTGCCCGCGCAGAACACCACCATGCCGCCGCGCTTGACGACGAGGCAGGAGACCGGAAAGGTCTGCTCGCCCGGGTGCTCGAAGACGATGTCCACGTCCTTCTTGCCGGTGATGTCCCAGATCGCCTTGCCGAAGGCGCGGGCGTTCTTGGTCCATTCGTTATATTCGGGCGTGTTGACCGTGGGCATTTGCCCCCAGCATTTGAAATCCTTGCGGTTGATGACGCCCTTGGCGCCAAGCGAGAGCACGTAATCGCGCTTGCTCTCGTCGGAGATGATGCCGATCGCGTTGGCGCCCGCCGCGGCGCAAAGCTGCACGCCGAACACGCCCAAGCCGCCCGAGGCGCCCCAGATCAGCACATTGTCCGACGGCTTCAGGCGGTGCGGCTCGTGGCCGAACAGCATGCGATAGGCGGTGGCGAGCGTCAGCGTGTAGCAGGCCGATTCTTCCCAGGTGAGATGCTTTGGCCGCTCCATCAGCTGGCGGTCCTGCACGCGGCAGAACTGGGCGAAGGAGCCGTCCGGCGTCTCATAGCCCCAGATGCGCTGCGAGGCCGAGAACATCGGGTCGCCGCCGTTGCACTCCTCGTCGTCTCCGTCGTCCTGGTTGCAGTGGACGACGACCTCGTCGCCGACCTTCCAGCGCTTGACCTTTGAGCCGACCTTCCAGACGATTCCGGCGGCGTCGGAGCCCGCGATATGATAGGGCTGCTTATGCGCGTCGAGCACCGAGATCGGCTGACCCAGCGCCGCCCAGACGCCATTATAATTAACGCCCGCCGCCATCACCAACACGAGCACGTCGTGGCTGTCGAGTTCCCAGGTCGGCACGATCTCGAGCTGCATGGCCTCCTCGGGCGGCCCATGCCGCTCCTTGCGGACGACCCAGGCGTACATATTCGCGGGGACGTGCCCAAGCGGCGGAATCTCGCCCAATTCATAGAGGTCTTTGGCTTCGCTCAACGTTGCGTCTCCTTACGGGAGGATTCTTGGCCCCGCCGGGGCGGCTGGTTTCGGGCGCTATTCATATACGCCCTGCTTTCGCCTGAATAGGGTCATCTGTCCGTCATGGCCGGGCGTCGATAAATCGGAGAAAGTTTACGATAAAACGCCCCCGGGCCGCGCCGGTTGGCGCGGCGCGGCGTTTCGGCTAAGCACCAGCGCGCGCCTTCGCGCTCAAGGACCCCGCGATGTTTCCAAAGCCCGTGTCAGACCTCAAGCCCAACACCTACGCCTATGAGCAGACGCCGCTGGTCAAGGCGACCGGCTTTCGCGAATATGACGCGCGCTGGCTGTTCGAGAAAGAACTCAATCTGATGGGCGTGCAGGCGCTGGGTCTTGGTCTCGGCACGCTGCTGCACGAGATGGGCGTGCCGCTGGAGCTGGCGACGGGCCATGACTACCGCGCCTATTCCGCGTCGATCAAACTCGCGATGATCACCGGCTTGATGGGCGCCGGCGTGCGCGTCCACGACATTGGCCTCGCTTTGTCGCCGATGGCCTATTTCGCCCAGTTCGACCTCGACGTTCCCGCCGTCGCCATGGTCACGGCCTCGCACAACGACAATGGCTGGACCGGCGTGAAGATGGGCGCGCAGCGGCCGGTGACCTTCGGCCCCGAGGAAATGGGCCGGCTGAAGGAAATCGTGCTGTCCGGAAAATTCCGCCTCGCGGACGGCGGCTCCTATCGCTTCGTCGAGAATTTCCGCGAGCGCTATCTCGATGATCTCGCGCGCGGGGTGAATTTCACCCGCAAGATGAAGGTGGTCGCGGCCTGCGGCAACGGCACCGCCGGGGCTTTCGCGCCAAGGTTGCTGGAACGGCTAGGCTGCGAGGTGGTCCCGCTCGACGTGGAGCTCGACTACACCTTCCCGCGCTATAATCCCAACCCCGAAGATCTCGAAATGCTGCACGCCATGGCCGACAAGGTGCGGGAGACTGGCGCCGATGTCGGGCTGGGCTTTGACGGCGACGGCGACCGCTGCGGCGTCGTCGACAATAATGGCGACGAGATTTTCGCCGATAAGATCGGCGTGATGCTGGCGCGCGATCTGTCGAAGATTTACCCCAACGCGCGCTTTGTCGTCGATGTGAAATCGACCGGCCTGTTCGCGACCGATCCGGTGCTGAAAGCGCAAGGCGTCGTCGCCGACTATTGGAAAACCGGCCACTCCTATATCAAGCGCCGCGTCAGCGAAACCAAGGCGCTGGCGGGCTTCGAGAAATCCGGGCATTTCTTCTTCAACGCGCCGGTCGGGCGCGGCTACGACGACGGCCTGCTGACGGCCATTCACGTGCTGGAGATGCTGAACCGCAACCCCGATAAATCGATGGCGGAGCTTTACGCCGATCTGCCGAAGACCTGGGGCTCGCCCACCATGTCGCCGCATTGCGGCGACGAGATCAAATACGGCGTCGTGGAGAAGGTGACCGCGCGCTTCCAGGCCATGCAGGCGCAAGGCGTTCCCTTTCTCGGCGGCCCGATCCGCGATCTCGTCACGGTGAACGGCGTGCGCGTGACGGTCGGCGACGGCACCTGGGGTCTCGTGCGGGCGTCCTCGAACAAGCCGGAGCTGGTGGTGGTGGTCGAAAGCCCCGCCTCGGAAGCGCGGATGCGCGAGATGTTCAAGGCGCTCGACGAAGTGCTGCGCGAAAACCCGGAAGTCGGCGCCTATAACCAGACGATCTGACGGGAACGGCGGCGCCGGGCGTCGACGTTCCCGACGGCGGAGCAAGACCCGCCCCGTCTCCAGGTTCAGGCGAAGCGCGGCGCCTCCACCTGATATGAGATCAATATTTGGCGATGACCGGAGCCGGAACGCCCCAGTCGAAATGATGGTTCAGGCCCGCGCGGACGATTTGGCCCTCGGCGCGGGAGCGAAATTGCGTCGCGACCGCGCCGGAAAAGGCGCCGACCGCCGGATTTATGGATATTTGAGGCATTGAGATATTGATGCCGCCGAGATCGTAATAGAGATATTCGGCCTTGGCGCTCCAATTCGGCATGAACATCCATTCCAGGCCGCCGCCGACGGCATAGCCGACGCGAGTTTTGGAGAAGGAAGCCGCCCCGCCGCTTACGCCGACGGCCGCTCCCGTCGGATCGACATTTAAGACTTCGCCGGTCGCGGCCAGATTCGTTTGACCGTATGCAAGACCACCGGAAGCGAAAAGCAGCACGCTTGGCGTGAAGAGATAGCCGGCGCGTCCGCGCACCGTGCCGATATAGTCGAGCTTCGCGGTGGCGGACAGCGCGCCGAGAAGGTTGTTAGCCGGGAAATTGACGCTTGGCGCGGCGCTGACCGCGGTCGTGGTGCCGCTGCCCCCAGCGACGCCCTGGAAGTCCGCTTCCAAACCCGCGAGGAATCTGTTGGTGACTTGGTAATTGTACCCGACTTGCCCTCCCCCGATGAAGCCGGCGTTGCTCTCGCCGAAGGCGCCCCGTCCGAGCCCGGCCGCCGCCGGATCGAAGCCGGCCGCGATCGGATAGGTCGAATAGTAGATGCTGTTATCGGCGCCGAAGGCCACTCCGGCGTTCAAGCCGACATAGAGCCCAGACCAAGCGGGACGGGGCGGCGCGACAGAGGGCGGCCCTTTTTTGTTGGGCGGATTTTCCTCCCTGTCGCGCGGATTGACGCCTTCGTCGGCCGCGTCGGCGGCCAGGGCCAGGAAGTCCTTGAGCGGCGACGCGGCGTTAGGTTGGGGGGCGAGGATTGGGTCGAAAACATTGGCCGACAGGGGACCACTGAGCGTCACGCGAACGGCGGTGGGCTCCATCGGTTTGAAGTGACGATCCATCTGGCCGATCGCGCAGACGGCGGCCGGCGCGACCGAGTTCTGGCAAGGCGCGAAGAGCGGGTCGGTCGGCAGAAGCGAACCGTAAGCATAGGTGATTTGGTCCGATCTCGAATTGAGCAGGTTGAAGGCGTCGATCTGCAACTTCAACCCGTTTTCCCAACGATAGCCGCCGCGCAGATCGACCCAACCGGCCGCGGGCGCCTTGAAGTAGCCGTCCTCGGTCAAGGGATAGGCGCCCTTGAACCTGAATTTCAATGCGCCGAACCAGCCGGTCTGCTCGCCGAGTTCGACCGCGATCGACGCGACGACCGGCGGCGCCTCGGGGATGTAATTGCCCGGCGCGTTGCCGAGATAAGTGAAGTAACCAATCGTGTCCGGCGTGAGGAGCGAAGCATAGGCGACGGTCTGCGGCATGTCCCAGCCGCGGGAGCGCGCATGGCTCAGCGAAAGATCGGCGTCAAACCGCAACCAGTTGTTGTATGTGTAGCGATTGGTGAGTTCGATGCCGTAACGCCGGCTCGGGCGTCCGAACAAGGTCGTGCCGGTATCGCCGTCGAACTGGCTTTCCGAGTCGAAATTGAGCCACCAGAAGCTGATGGTGGAATCGAGTCCGTCGATGAATTTGGTGCGCGCGCCAATCTCGGCCCCTCGCGACTTCACTAACAGCGGAATGGGCGTCGCCTGCGAGCCATCGGGCGGATTCAGAGTCGTGACGGTTCCGCGCGCGTCGGTAGAATGAAAACCCTCGCCGAAGTTTAAGAAGAATTCGGTCTTCTCCCATGGACCGAGCACGACGCTGGCCTTCGGGCTGTCGAAAGCGGCGGCCTTCGACCCTGAATTCCATGGGCCCGTCCAAATCGGCAGCGCGGCCAATGTGCCAAAGGGCATGGCCGTCGGGGCCGCGAGCGCGTTCTGATAGTTGCCGATGCTCGCCGCGAAAAAATCGCCGCGAATGCCCGCCGTCGTGCGCAGCCAGGGGCTCCATTTCACGGTGGTGTCCGTCCAGACGCCGACATTGCCCTCCGCGACCTGGTCGTTGGTGAGCGTGTCGTAAGGCATCGTCTGATAGGTGTCCTGCAAGCCGAGGCGGATATTGTCATAGCGCGACTGAAGGCCTATCCGAGTCTCCATCGGGAAGCCGGCGAATTCGTAATTCCACCCGTGTTCCGCCTTCAATCCCAATATCGTGCGGCGGTCGAATTGACGGAACTGGTCGCCGATTATCGGCTGGGTCAGGTAATAATCGAAGTTGTTAAACAGATCGAGCGTCGAATGGATCGCATAGGCTTCGATGCGCGAGTGGCTGTGGGTGTCCGTTTCGCTCCAGCGGGTCGAGAGACTGAAGCGCGTGGTGTCGCCGCGATCCGTGGGGTCGATATTGCCCCAAAGGGAAATCACCCCTTCGGTGACGGCGCGCTCCGGAATCTGGTTCGACGCATGCCAGCGGTTGGCGTAGGCCATGGCGGTGATCGACGCGCCGTTTTCGTCCGTGCCCTGCGACCAGCGCAGCACGCCGTTGATCTTGTGCATCTCGTCGGGCACGGTCCAAGGGCCATTATAGATGCCGAGTTCCACCGCGCTGAGGAGATTGCCGCCCGCGACCTTGTCGGAGTTAATGGCGAGCAGGCGGCCATAGTCGAAGCTGCCGGCGGTGGCCAAAAACAGGCCGCCCGGAAGTTCGTCCTTATAGTAAATATGCGCCGCGCCAGCCGAGGAGAAATCGCCCTCGTCGGCGAAATATGGTCCCTTTTTCGCGATAATATACGAGAACAGCTCCGGGATTAGGAAATTAGCGTCGGCATAGCCCTGGCCGTGCCCATGGGTAGGCATATTAAGGGGCATGCCATCGAGCGTGATTTCGAAATCAGTGCCGTGATCAAGTTGGAAGCCGCGAAGCTGATACTGATTGGCCTTGCCCTCGCCGCTGTGCTGTGTGACCATGAGACCGGGAACCGCCGTCTCCAGCGCCTCGCCAGGACGACTAAAAGGAACCGCGTTGATTTCCTTGCCGGTTGTGAATAGTTCGCTGGACGCCTTTTGCGTTTCGTTGAACTTCTCCTCGGCGCGCTCGACCTCGGATTTGGGCGCGACGACCGGGGGCGACGGCGCGGAGACCGGAAGCGCCGGCGCGGAGACATGCGCAACCACGGGCTTCTTCGGCTTCGACGACGGCCGGGCCGCCTTGGGCTTGCCGACCTCAATGTCCGGCAACGCCTCCTGCGCCATGGCGGCGCCTGCGGTCGTCGCGGCCAGCAGCGCCAGCGTGGAAATTTCTCGAAAACGGCGGCGGATCATCGAGGCTCCCCATGCGAGTATGAGCTTGGCGCCCACTTTTCTTACTTATGCCGATTTTTCACGTCTTGAGCTGTCGCTGTCAATGCAACGGCAAAAAATTGTCGCGAGCGTATCAATATTGTCACACTCCGTTAAGGCGCGACTACCCCTGCCTTCACGCGCAAAAGCGGGCGGCGCGAACCGCCCGCCGCGAGTCGCTTCCCGAAGTCAGGCCGGCTAAAATCCCTTGCGCGGGTCGTAAGGCTTTTTGTCGCGCCATTTGGCCATCAACGCCTCATAATCGGCGTCCGGCGCCTCGGGCGCCATGAGTTTCAGCGAAACATAAAGATCGCCCGCCGGCTTGCCGTCGACCGCGGGCAGGCCCTTGCCGCGCAGGCGTAAGACGCGGCCGCCGTTGGAGCCCGGCGGGATGCTCAGTTCCACCTTGCCGGAGAGGGTCGGCGCCCCGACCTTGGCGCCCAGCGTCGCCTCGTAGAGCGTCACCGGAAGATCGAGCCGCAGATCGCGGCCCTCGACGCGAAAATACGGATGCGGCAGGACTTTCACGGTCACGAGCGCGTCGCCGGCCTCGCCGCCCACCGGCCCGGGGTGCCCCTGGCCGCGCAGGCGAATCTGCTGGCCGTCGTCCACGCCGGCGGGGATTTTGACGTCGACCATGCGTCCGCCGGGCAACGCGACCCGCGTGCCGCCGCCCAAAGCCGCGGTCTCCAGCGGCACCATGGCCGTGGCGACCACATCCGCGCCCCGGCGCGGCGCGGCGCGGCCGCGTTTGGCGCCGGCGCCGAAAAGATCGGCGAAGATGTCGGAGGGATCGAAACCGGCATGGCCGCCCGCGCCGCCCACGTTGAACTCGAAATGCGCGCCCCCGGGGCCGGCCGCGCCGCGCGTAAATCCGCCGGGTCCAGCGCCAAAGCCCTCGAAGCCGTGCGCGCGCGGCTTGCCGTCGGCGCCGATTTCGCCCCGGTCGAAT
Organism: Methylocystaceae bacterium; assembly: GCA_003152255.1. The sequence goes on from PLZT01000323.1 coordinate 10,362, forward strand.
TTGCCTTTCTTCTCGTCGTCGCCGACGATCTCATAGGCCGAATTGATCTCGGCGAAGCGCTCCTTGGCCTTCGGGTCGGTCTTATTATGATCGGGATGAAATTTCTTGGCGAGCTGCCGATAGGCCTTCTTGATCTCGCCGGCGCTCGCCGTTTTGGCGACGCCCAGAACGTCATATGGATCGCGCATGTTTTTTCATTGGCCCATTTTCGCGCCCGCCCAATCGGCGCGGACGCGGATGTCTCTTGATGCTATTTGGGCGTCTTCCCGCCGGGGCGCAAGCGGAGCGCGTTCAGGGCTCTTCCGGCGTCACGCGCGTCACATGGCCCATCTTGCGGCCCGGACGGACCTCGCTCTTGCCATAGAGATGCAGGCAGGCGCCCTCTTCCCCCAACAGCTCGCGCCAGCCGTTGGCGTCGTTGCCGATCAGATTGCGCATGACCGCGCGCCCATGCCGGCGCGCGGAGCCGAGCGGCCAGCCGGCGACGGCGCGCATATGCTGCTCGAATTGCGAGGCCGTCGCGCCGTCGAGCGTCCAATGGCCGGAATTGTGGACGCGCGGGGCGATCTCATTGACCACCAGTCTTTCCCAAATCGGCCCGACCGCGTGATCGAGCACGAACATCTCGACCGCGAGAACCCCGANNCGCCGCGCGCCGCGACCACCGAAATCTCCTTGGAAAAATGCACGAAGCTTTCGAGAATGCAGGGCGCGCCGCCGAGCGCGCGGAAAGTCACGGCGAGATCGGCGCCGCCCTGCAGCAGGATTTGCCCCTTGCCGTCATAGCCGAGGCGGCGGGTTTTCAAGATCGACGGCCGCCCCAGCTTGGCGACGCCGCGCGCCAGCGCGCCGGCGTCCGCCACGTCGGCGAAGCCGGCGGTCTCGATCCCGAGTCCTTGCACGAATTGCTTCTCGACGAGCCGGTCCTGCGTCAGCGCGAGAACCCTCGGGTTCGGCCGCACCGGCTTGCGCGCGGCGAGAAACTCGGCGGTCCGCGCCGGCACATTTTCGAACTCGTAGGTTACGACGTCGACCGCCTCGGCGAAGGCGGCCAGCGCCGCCTCGTCTTCATATTGTGCAACCGTGCGCGCCGCGCAGACGTCGAAGGCCGGCTCGTTCGCGCCGGGAGAAAATATGTGAGACTTGAGGCCGAGCCGCGCGCCGGCCATCGCCAACATGCGCGCGAGCTGGCCGCCGCCGAGGATGCCGATGGTCGCGCCTGGCGTCAGCATGCCTCTTTAAGCCTCGTCGCTCGGCGTCTCGCCGACGCTCTCGGTCTGCTGGGCGCGATATCGCGCGAGGCGCTGCGCGAGCAAGGAGTCTCCGCGCGACAGAATCGCGGCGGCGAGCAGCGCCGCGTTTACGGCTCCCGCCTTGCCGATGGCCAGCGTCCCCACCGGCACGCCGGCCGGCATTTGGACGATGGAGAGCAGCGAATCCATGCCGCAGAGCGCGGCGGAGTTGATCGGCACGCCGAGCACCGGCAGGGCGGTCATCGCGGCGGTCATGCCCGGCAGATGGGCGGCGCCGCCCGCGCCCGCGATGACGATCTCGAACCCTTCGTTCTCGGCGTTCTTGGCGAAGGCTATGAGCCGGTCGGGGGTGCGATGCGCCGAAACGATCCGCGCCTCATAGCCGACGCCGAGCGCGTCGAGCGTCTGAGCGGCGTGGCGCATGGTCGCCCAATCGGATTGCGACCCCATGATGACTGCGACAGGTGTTGCGGCTTTCGTCACGACGCTTCCGGCGGGCTGAAACGATGGAAGCCATGCGGCATAGCCGAAGCGGTCCCCCGGCGCAAGCGTGGGATTGGGGGCTCGGGGCGATGGCGCGGGGAAGGCCGTGTCGCGACAGCTTGAGATTTCGATTTTGCTCGACAAGCGAAGGGTTAGGTCGCTTTGGCAAGTGCTAAATAACTTCGGGACAAATATTTTTCCAAGCGACCAAAGTGAACGTTTTCCAAGGAATAGCGGTTGCTTCGCAACAGCGAACAACTATGTGCGATCGTCTTATGGCCCACCTTTTTTTCCTTGTGGAAGTTTGACAGAACCCCTTCTTTAGAAGAAGAAACTTCGGCGGCAAAAAAACAAAAGCAAGCCAAATCAGGCGCTACGAGGAAACATTGAGCGATATCTTCGAACCGGCCTCCGGATTCCGCGGCATGCGCAATCCGGATGCGAGAGCGCTTGCGCGGCGCATGACGACACTCAAGACGCTGGCGAACGACAAAGGGTATTTTGACGTCCCACCCTGGGAACAGGCGCTTCGCTGTTTCGAACTCGTGGCGCTCCCTCTTCTCGCCTTCGTCCTGTTGGGGCGGGGCGGCGGCGGGGCGGCGGCGGGCGCCATTGTCCTCGCCCTCCACTATCTGCGCACCGCATTTCTCGGCCATGACCTCGCCCACGGTCAGTGGGGCCCGCGAAACGACGCGAAGCCGCGGTTCATGCTCGCGGCAGTGGCCCTTCTCCAAGGGTTTGGTTCGACGTGGCGGGTTGAAAAGCACGAGTTGCATCACGCTTTTCCCAATGGCTGCCGCGTGAACGACTGCGGAGTCCTCGCGCCGATCGACGGGGACATCGATTCCGCGCCCTGGATCGTCTGGGACAAAATGCTGACCGAGTATAATTCCAACGCGCTCAAATCGACTTGGGGTAAGCTGCTCGCGTCGGCGCTGCTGCGCGTGCAGACCCAATTGTTTTTTCCATTCCTTTCCGTCGCCCGCTTCAATTGGGGTTGGCGGAGCGTCGACACCGCCG
>PLZT01000535.1 GCA_003152255.1 Methylocystaceae bacterium
CATCGCCAACGTTTGCGACAAGCCCGCCTGCTGTGGTCCGCTGGGTCACGCCAGTAAACGCTGCCACAACGGCAGAACCCGATCCAAATCGAAACGGCTGTCTTCAATCGCGCGTCGCCCGAAGGCCTTTCGCTCTTTTTCGTTGCTCATGAGACGATCCAAAGCCGCGCCCAGCGCCTGCACATCCTCCTTGGGCGCGAGCAGTCCGTCCTCCTCATGGCGCAGGATCTCGGAGGGCCCGCAGTCGCAGTCGAAGCTGACCACCGGCAGCCCGAAAGACTTCGCCTCGACGAGAACGAGACCAAACCCTTCAAAACGTGAAGAACAAGCGAAAATCGAAGCGGACCGGAATTCCGACGCCATATCCTCGGTATTCGGAACGAATTCGACACGCTCGGCGATATCGAGACGCGCCGCCTGCGCTTTGAGCAGGGCCTCGTCCGAACCCGAGCCGACGATGCGCAGCCGCCATTCGGGATGCCGGGGCGCTATCCCCGCCCAGGCCTCGAGCAGCAGGTCGAAGCCTTTTGAAGGAACCAATCTGCCGGCGCCCAGCACCACCGGCGCATCGAGCGCGCCGCGCTCATTGTGCGCGATGGTCAGAGGATTGGGAATGGCGACGACCGGCGCATGGCAATGCAAATTCGTCAGATATTGCCGCCTGTCTTTTTCCGTCAGCGTGACGATCGCCGCCGCCCAATGCGCCGCCAACCGGCGGCCGGCAGAACGGCGCAGGCGCTGCGGCCAGTCGCCGACATTGGCGAGGAGGTGAAAATGCTCCCACGCGAAGACTTTGGCGTCAGTGCCCCACGCGGCCGGAATGCTGTACCAACTGGCGCCCGTGTCCACAATCCGCTCAATCGCTTCCCGCTTCAAAAACCGGCGCAACCTCGACCAGATGCGAAAATCGCTGAAATTCGCACTGTAGCCTTCCAGGTGCAGCGAATGGAGTCGCACAGCGGGATTGAGCGGAAAATGGGAGGTCTCCCCATGACTCATGCTGAGGATCGACACGTCGAAGCCGCGCTCGGCCAAAGCGCTGGCGACAACCGTCGTCACTCGCTCGGTTCCCCCTGGCCAGCCGATATTTCCGCAAATAAAGCACACGCGCCGCATTTCAGAACCAGCCATAACGCCAGGGGACAAAACCGAGACGAACTCGCTCGGGGCGGTGTTTGTTCAGGAAATAAGGCACGAGAGACTCCGTGATCTCCGGCGAGACGGAAAGGCGGCGCGTTTCAATTGCAAGTCGCTTTCAACAGTTCCGGGGATGTCCCGCTTGATGTTGAAATTCGCGAAGCGGGCGTCACTGGCGTGAACTTTACGCAGCCTTCGCGGTTTGAGCAAGATGCTGGTTCGATGGAGCCAGGGGATTCGCATTTGAAAGCGGTTGACACTTTAGCTAGGGCTTGTAGGGGGTTCGCGAATCGATTCTAGCCGGCGCGTTGAGGACCCGATGGCTGGAGGCGCGCATGCAAGGCTTGGCGGATTGTTTTGAAGATTTAGCGGACCCGCGCACCGGCAACGCTCGCCGACGTGACTTGGTGGAGATCATAGTCATTTCGCTCGTTAGTGCAACATCGTTTCTGCAAATTCCCTGCCGGCTGGTTTTGCGCAGCGACGCGACCCCGGCGGACCTTACCAGCGGGCGATTTCTTCGGGGTATTCTTTCCCCACATTCACGAAGGAATCGACAACATGGCACAACGCGTAGAACATCACCCACTGGAGGCCGCTTTTGCGGCATTGTTGGCGAACGGGCTGGACGGCGCCGGGGAAGCCCTACGCGTCCTGGTCAATGAAGCCGGCAAGATCGAGCGAGCGCACTTTCTCAATACCCAACCTCATGAACGCAGCTCCCCGGGCGCACCGACTATGCGAATGGCTTCAAGCCCAAGACGGTCATGACACGCGTCGGCGAACTGACCTTCGACGTGCCGCAGACGCGCGGCGGCGGTTTTTATCCCAGCGCGCTGGAGAAGGGCTCCCGCACCGAGCAGGCGCTCAATATCGCGCTGGCCGAGATGTATGTGCAGGGCGTGTCCACGCGCAAAGTGATTACGGTGCTGCAATCATTGCTGGGGCCGGAGGTGTCGATCTCCTCGACCCAGGTCAGCCGCGCCGCCGAGCAGCTCGATGCTGGGCTTGCCGCCTGGCGCGAGCGACCGCTGGATGAGACGCCCTACGTCTTCCTCGACGCCCGCTATGAACGGGTGCGCGAAGGCGGACGCCTGATCGATTGCGCCGGTCTGGTGGCCGTCGGCGTCACCAGCGACGGCCAGCGGCGGGTGTTGGGCGTGTCGGTGGCCTTGTCCGAGGCGGAGGTCCATTGACGCGCCTTCCTCGACAGCCTGATCCGGCGCGGCTTGAAAGGCGTCAAGCTGATCGTCTCGGATGACCATGCCGGCCTCAAGGCCGCTCGCCGGGCTGCTTTACCCAGCGTGCCTTGGCAGCGCTGCCAGTTCCATTTGCAGCAGAATGCCCAGGCCTATGTCACCCGCCTCGACCAGCGAAAGGCGGTCGCGCAGCGCATCCGGGCGATCTTCAACGTACCCGATAGGACCGAGGCCGAGCGCCTGCTCAAGCAGGCGCTCGAGG